>CALAHA010000170.1 GCA_937891565.1 uncultured Ilumatobacter sp.
CGGTTCCAACGGCGCCGGACCCGAGGCGGTCGACCCGACGGCCGCCAAACGCATCAATGCGATCGACGATCGCCTCGCCATCGACGAAGCGCTCGGTGAACTGAGCGACGACTTCAAAGCCGCTGTCGTTCTCCGTGACGTCGCTGACCTCGACTACGACGAAATCGCGGACGTCCTCCAGATCCCGATTGGCACGGTCAAATCACGAATCGCTCGTGGACGCGCAGCACTCGCTGAATCACTCCGCCTGGCGGACCTGCTTAACACTCCGCACACTCTGCACACTCCGCACACTCCGCTCGCCAGCGAGCATGACAGCGTGATGAACGCCACCGACCCCGTCACCGAAGAAATTCGCATCATCGGGAACCACGCCGCCGATCAGGAACGTCCAACAGATTCAACATGAACGACGACCTGACCCTTCTTGCGAGCGCGTATCTCGATGGTGACACCACACCAGCCGAACGCGCCCAGGTCGATGGTGATCCCGCAGCGCTCATGGAAGTGGAACGCCTCCGTCAGGTCCGGGCCGTGCTCAGCTATACCGACAGTGCACCAATTTCGACACGCGAGCGGCACCTTGCTGCATCCTTCGAGGTGTGGGACCGATTGCCAACGAGCGAGTTCGGCCGTGACGCCACACCCGCGGGCGCTCAATCAGCAGCCGCAGCCGGACAGGCTTCAATCACGTCACCGACGTCAGTTGGCGTGTGGCGTCAACGCAACAGCAATCGCCTTCTCGTTCTTGCTGCAGGCCTCGTCGTCGTCCTCGGCGGTGGCATCGTGGCCCGAGGGTTCATCTCTTCGAACAACAATGACAGCAGCATTGCCACCGATGCTGCCGCCACCGCTGACCAGAGCCTCAGCCCTCGCGCCGAACTCGAAGTCGAAGCAGCCGACGAAACATTCAGTGACGCAGGTGACGCAGGTGCGAGCAAATTGATTACCGCCGATGCACCTGCTGCGCTGAACGCCGACACGCTCCTTGGTAACGAGAGTGAGGGTTCGCCAGATGAGGGTCTCGAAGTGCTGAGCAGTCCTGAAGATCTCGCTGTCTTCGCCAACGATTTGAACCGAACGACGCTTCTCGTCGGCAACAACGGTATCGACGAAGCCGCAGCTGAGCCAACTACACAGAGCGATGCAACCTCCGACGCCAGCGTCCAAGCAGCCCCAGGCGACACGCCGTTCCCGCTCTGTGACCTCGTCACTCGGGTTGTGGGGCCGGCTCTTTGGGCCGCCCCTGGCCTCTCCGATGTGCCCGTGGTCGTCGGCATCGACGACGTCGCTGGTGAGGCCGTGGCCTATCAGCCCGACGACTGCAAGGTCACCGCTCGAACGCCGTTGCTGCGCTAATCATCACGCTGGCATCTCAACGAACCTGCTTCGTGAGGCGCGTAGGGACCACGGCGGCTATCGTTTGAGCCTTATGCCAGGTAATCCGCTGACTGATCCAAACTGGGCCGATGAAACAACCGACACGGTTGTCCGATTCGTCGGCAACGTCCGCGACAAGGCAACAACGCCAATCGTCTACGCCGCCCGCGGTCTGGTCTTTGGGCTGATTGCACTGTTCTTGGGCGTGTTCGCCATCGTCATCTTGCTTGTCGGTCTCTCACGCGGCCTGCAGTCGGCACTCGATTGGCAGTTCGCTCACGCTCGCTCGGTGTACATCAGTTACCTGGTAATCGGGGGAATCTTCTCCCTCATCGGGCTGTTGTTGTTTAAGAAGCGCAACGCCAACGCTTCTTGATCGTCCGGCATCGCTGCCGAAGCGTTCTGGGCACCACAGGCGCCATGTGCAACGATTTGCCCCTCATCACACCCGGAGACGCTCATGTCCGAATCCACCGCAAGCACGCCTGACGTCCGCGACGTCATCATCATTGGTTCCGGCCCCGCCGGCCTGACCGCTGCGATCTACACGGCGCGTGCATCACTCGCTCCACTACTGATTGAAGGCGAACCGTCGAGCACGAGTGACCAGCCCGGTGGCCAGCTGATGCTGACCACCGAGGTCGAGAACTTCCCCGGATTCCGCGACGGCATCACGGGCCCAGAGTTGATGGCCGAAATGCGGGCCCAGGCTGAGCGCTTCGGCACCACGGTCATCACCGAGAAGGTGACCGACGTCGACTTCACCGTCCAGCCCTTCAAAGTCACCGCTCGTGACCAGGAATTCTTCGCCAAATCGATCATTGTCAGTACCGGTGCCCAGTCGCTCATGCTCGGCCTCCCCGAGGAACAGCGCCTGATCGGTTACGGCCTCTCTACGTGCGCTACCTGTGACGGATTCTTTTTCCGGGGCCACGACATTGCCGTAGTCGGCGGTGGCGACTCTGCACTCGAGGAGGCAACCTTCCTCACCAAGTTCGCCGACAAGGTCACCGTCGTTGTTCGCCGTGACGAACTGCGTGCGTCGAAGATTATGCAAGATCGCGCCCGTGCCAATCCAAAGATCGAATTCCTTTGGAACTCCCAAGTCACCAAAATCCACGGTGAGGAAAAGGTCAGCGGCGCCGAAATCACCAGCACTGTTGACGGATCGACCTCCGAACTGGCGATCACCGGCATATTCATCGCGATCGGCCACAAGCCAAACACTGATCTCTTCCGTGGCAAGCTCCACATGGACGAAGCAACCGGTTACCTCCAGACCGTGGCCGACTCGACCCACACCAATGTCGCTGGCGTTTTTGCCTGTGGCGACGTGCAGGATTCGGTATATCGACAGGCGATCACTGCCGCTGGCTCCGGGTGTATGGCGGCCATCGACGCGGAACGCTGGCTTGAAAAAGCACACGACATCGAGGCAAACGTTCCCAACTACTGACATTCGCCCGGGCCAGCGCTGGTCCTGCCGACGAGGGAATGATCTCGTCGGCCTCACGGTTGTACTGAAGCGAACGACAAGACAGTGGGTCTTGCGTCACACAGGGCAATGACCCGCATGCGAAAGGTTGCCTCCACATGGCAAACGGAATCACCAATCTCTCAACCGCAACTTTCGACGAAGTCGTTGGGGCTGCAACTACCCCCGTGATCGTTGACTTCTGGGCTGAATGGTGCGGTCCGTGCAAACAGATCGCCCCGATCCTCGAAGAGATCAGCGCCGAATACGGTGAAAACATCGCAATCACCAAGTTGAATGTCGATGACAACCCCGACCTCGCCATGAAGTACAACGTCATGAGTATCCCGACACTGCTCGTGTTTAAGAATGGCGAAGTAGAAAAACGTCTCGTCGGCGCCAAGAGCAAGGGCGCACTACTGCAGGAGCTCGAGGAATTCCTTCCAAACAGCTGACCCCGTTCCCCCTCGCAGAGGGGCAACGCGGCGAACCAATCCGAGATTTGCAGCGCCGCCTCGGTGCCGCCGGGTATGCCCCGGTAGGTGCCGAGGCGGGCTTCTTTTGCGCGTCCACGATCGAAGCAGTGGCGCGCTTCCAACAAGCGCGTGGCCTCAACGTTGACGGCATCTGTGATGAACAGACCTGGCTCGCCGTGATCGAAGCAGGCCACCGACTTGGTGACCGCACACTGTTACTCAAGGCGCCCCAGCTACGCGGAGACGACGTTGAGGACCTCCAGCGGGCGCTCAACCACGTTGGCTTCGACTGTGGCCGCCCTGATGGCATCCTGGGGCCTGCCACGATCGGGGCACTCACCGACTTCCAGAAGAATTGTGGCCTCCCAGCCGATGGTATCTGTGGCCGTAAAACGGTCAAGATGCTCGACGTGCTTCGCCGGCAGAGTGGGTCGGGACCGGGTGTTGCGTCGATCCGCGAACATGAATCAGTGCGTACACCTACCTCGCTCGCGTCGTTGCGCATCGTCGTCGGTCAGTTTGGCGGGCTCAGCTCCGTAGGTCGTTCCGTCGCTCGGTCACTTCGCCAAAACGGTGCGACAGTCATGTCCACCGACGAATACGAGGCCGGAGCGCAGGCGGCAGCGGCGAACCGCTTTCAGGCGACCGCTTACATTGGTTTTGAAGCCCGCCCAAACTTGTGTTGCGACATTTCCTATTTTTCCGTACCTGCATTCGTCTCTGTTGGTGGTCGTTCACTCGCCGCGCACGTCGTTCAACAATTCGAGCGCACGCTCCCCATGGCGCCGACACTGCGCGGTATGCGACTGCCGGTACTCCGTGAGACACAAATGCCGGCCGTCCTGTGCTCTCTGGGCCCGGTCCGCGAAGTCCTTGACGCAACGAGCCTCATCACCCACGCCGTGGTCGAAGCTGCTCGGCGCTGGGGTGATGGTCCGCTGCCCATGCCCGACGTCTGAGGCGCGAACACATTGTTCAGAGCAACAGGTAGGCAGATCAGCAGCCTCCTCAAGGTCGCGTTCGCGCGTGAGGCTTTATCCACAGAATTTTCCACATGATGTGCGTATCCCTCAAGTGAATCTCCAAATTTGCCTCACGAGGAGTGACGAATCACGACCCTAATGCCACTTTAAGAGGTTTCAGGTCAAGATCACACGAAATGTGGGGACAAGTATCACCGTCATCCCCAACTGGAGGATGAACCTGTGGATAAATTACACAGACGTAGTTCGTCTACGGTGGTGCGGTTCAACCAGACATCAGACGATAAATCCGCTCAAGGTCTTCGAGATCTGCGAAATCAATCGTGACCCGTCCACGCTTCGCGCCCATCGTCACCGCCACACGCGTGTCAAGCCGATTCGCCAGTAACTCTTCGAGTTCAAGGAGTCCTGGAGGGCGAAGCTGCGTCGCTGGCGTCAAACCCGCTCCATCGATCGGTGCCGTACCCGTCGCCACGTGTTCTGCAGGCACAACAGGCTCAGCCGGTGGCGACACGAGACCGCGAACGGCCTGTTCCATTGTACGAACAGTCCATCCTTCAGCTACCGATGCCCTTGCCAACGACTCCTGACGGGCCCGGTCAGGTGTGCCGAGAAGCGCTCGAGCATGACCCGCTGAGAGCTGGCCGTCTGCCAGCAGGCTTTGCACGGCCGGCGGTAGGCCCAGCAAGCGGATGGTGTTCGTGATAACCGACCGACTCTTGCCGACGCGAGTGGCCACCTGGTCGTGCGTCATCTCGAAGTCTTCGATCAGTTGCTGGAATGCCGCAGCCTCCTCAAGTGGAGTCAGATCCTGACGGTGTAGGTTCTCGACGAGCGCTTGCTCAACCGAACTCACGTCATCAGTGAGGCGAATGATCGCAGGAATAGTCGTCAGCCCTGCCCGCTGCGCGGCACGCCAGCGCCGTTCACCCGCAATCAGTTCATACTGGCCTTCCCCCTCTGGGGCCGGGCGAATCAGAATCGGCTGCAAGACACCCATTTCCGAAATAGAGGCCGCCAGTTCAACGAGGCCTTCTTCAGAGAAGTGCACACGAGGCTGGTTCGGGTTCGGGGCGACCGACGCCGTCGGAACTTCAGCGAAGATCGCGCCGTCACCTCCATCGGCAACTTCGCTTGCGGGAATCAAGGAGCTCAACCCCTTGCCAAGACCACTACGACGTGACACGAGCATGCACCTCTTTTGCTGCATCGCGGTATGCAATTGCACCTCGCGACATTGGATCGAACGTATTAATGGGTTGGCCAAACGACGGCGCCTCCGACAAGCGAACGTTGCGCGGAATAACACTGCGAAGCACTTTGTCCCCAAAGTGCTCACGGACTTCAGCAACAACTTGCCCCGCAAGCTTGGTTCGAGCGTCGAACATCACGCAAAGAATCGTGCTCATCTCCAGCGTGGGGTTGAGATTCCGTTTCACCAGATCAACATTCCGAAGTAGCTGACCTAAGCCCTCCAGAGCGTAGTACTCACACTGAATCGGCACCAGCACCTCGGTCGCAGCCGATAAACCATTGACGGTGAGGAGCCCCAATGATGGGGGACAGTCGATAAGGACATAGTCGTAATCGTCAATCACCGCGTCAATCGCCCGTTTCAAGCGCTGCTCGCGACTAAACGCCGGCACGAGTTCAATCTCGGCGCCAGCAAGATCGAGTGAGGCGGGTGCGACAAACAGATTCTTCACATCAGTTGGCTCGACCACGTTGTCGAGTGGCTCCTCATGCATAAGTACGTGGTACATCGAGAGTTCAAGGCCGCGATTCTCAATCCCAAGGCCGGTCGATGCGTTGCCTTGTGGGTCGAGATCAATAAGGAGTGTTCGAAGCCCGAGCTCAGCAAGTGACGCGCCGAGGTTCACAGTGGTGGTCGTCTTACCGACCCCACCCTTCTGATTAGCTACCGCCATGATGCGGGGGAGTGAACGTCCAACGGATGCGACCACCTCAGGGGTTTGGACAGATTCACTTACAGTAGGGGAGGGGGGTTCCTCGGTATCCGACACACATTCTCCAAACGCCGGTCAGCTCGTCCTGTTCGGGACCTTCCTACTGTGCCTCATTCCACGACGCGTTACAACTATCTCCGCCTGGTTTCACGTGAAACATTTGAGACCACACCTTGAGACCACACCGCTCTGATATCGCGACACTCAACGTCCGCAGGACACGCGGTGTTTCACGTGAAACATCCCTCAAGTCAACTCACATCAATGTGATCTGACTTCAGGCTTCACGCGTCGTCCCTGGTCAGCGAACGCATTCTCGCGTAAAGCAAACGACGCGGCTATCAGATGGAACTCGTACGAGTCCAAGGGAATTGATCAGCTCCGCATCCCACCGGTCACCTCTCGGCGGCTCACTGATGACAATGACACCGGGCTCGCCCAGACAACGAACCCCGGTCCGCAGGGTAAGCTCAGGCGGGCCGAAGCCACGAGCCACCACCGCGTCGAATCCAGTGTGACCTTGGCGAATGGCATCGTCGACGTCGGCAGCTACGACGGTCACATGTTCCAGGCGCATTCGCCGGACTATTCGAGACAGAAAATCAGTCCGCTTCGTCCTCCGATCCAACAGCGTGATTGAAAGGTCCGGTCGGTCCACGGCCAACACGAGTCCAGGAACGCCTCCGCCTGCACCCAAATCGATCACTGAACCCGAAACACCATCCAAAGCCGTCACAAAGGCCCGGGCGTGCTCAATCACCTCGACAATGGGCCTGTCCCCCAAAAAGCCGAGGCGCTGGGAAATTCCCAGCGCCTCGTGCAATTCCCATTCAACCTGATCCTCGTTCACGAGGCTCAGTATGTCAGCTGACTGGCTCGACCGTAACGACCTGTCAGGCCGGCTCGACGACAACCCTGCGATACGGGTCCTCGCCAGACGACGTGCTGACCACACCATCTTCGTCATTCAGCGCATCGTGGATCACCTTGCGGTCGGCTGAGGTCATCGGCTCCAACGAACGGGCACTGCCGCTCTCGCGAACCTGGCCCGCAACTTCAGCAGCGAACTTGGACAGTGCAGCCGAACGACGCTCGCGATAACCCGCAACGTCGATCCTCAAGCGAGTCTCATGGTCACCGAGGCGGCGCTGCGCAGCAACGCGCACGAGGTCCTGCACGGCATTCAGTGTGCGACCGCCCGGGCCAACAAGGAGACCCAGGTCTTCGCCATGTACCTGCACATCGAGTTCGATTCCGTCGACGGTGAGTTCAGCGGTACCCGTTCCACCGAAGGCGCTGACCAGGTCGTTCATGAACAACACAGCTGCATCGCCCACTTCCTGCGGCGTAACGTCGGACTGGGGGCGCTGTTCGTTACTCATCTTCTTCTCCTGGCTGTTGCCGCGTGATCGGGTCTTCGACTCGCTCGTACTTGCAGCCGAATCCTGCTCCGTCGAATCAGCTGACGCTGCCTCGGTCGAAGCGTCATCGCTTGCTTTTGGTGCCTTGCCAGGCTGCTTCTTGCCAACAGCTGACTGACCACGAGGCTTGTCGGCCTTGGGCTTACGGCGTCGTTCCTGCTTGGCGCGCGCTGGACTCGGCATGATCCGAGCACGAATGCGCGCTTGGCCGCGGGTTCGTCCAAAAAGGCCCGGCTTGGGCTCCTCGAGCACGTCGAATTCAGCCTCATCGGCTCCGACACCCAGTTGATCGAGTGCTGCTTCTCGCGCTTCCTCGATCGTTTTGGCAGTGGTTTCCACCCATTCCATGTGATTTCTCTCTTTCCTTCGACTGGCCGCCGCTCCATGCGGTCGGCTCACGATCTTGATTCGTCAGCGTTTCTTTTTGCCGGACGACTTGGGACGATTCTTCACCTGCTTGGCACGGGCAGCTTCGGCTTCCTGACGCGTCGGCGTCGGGCGGCCTTTGCTCGAACCGGACGGTGTCGGGCGATTCGCACTCGGCTTCTTCGTACCGTTCTTGGACGGAGTGACCCGTTTGTTGCTCACCGGCGACGGCTTCTCAGTTTTGTCAGCAAGCTTCTTGGACTTGGATCCGGCGTCGCCCTTCGCCGCAGCTAGGTCCCGTTTCGCCTGAGCGAGCATGCCACCGGAGTCGCCGCTCTTCTTCGACTCTTCACGAGCGGCATCGCCAGCGCGCTGGGCCTGACGGCCAAGTGACTCATCGTCACCGTAAAACTTCTTGGTGATGTAGTACTGCTGAAGAATACGAAGCAGTGTCTGGAAGATGTAGTAAAAGACGAGGGCCGACAGGAAGAAGATCTGAAACACGGCGAAAAACACCGGCAGGTACTGCATCAACTTCTGCTGCGTCGGTGACATTGTCGGGCTGATTGCTGCGCGGGCCGCCACCATCTTCTGCTGGGCAAAGTACAACGCACCCAGCGCAACCACAAGGAGGGTGTAAACCAGGCCTTCCCTCACCCCGTTGCCTATGGCCTGGAACGCGGAGAGATCGAGGTTGAAACCCCACGCCGGCATGTCTGTCCGGCCATAGAGCGACAGATAAAGGTCGGAGTCTTTCGCCAAAAACCGGGGAATGAACCCTTGGACAGTGTCGGGGCTACCAATGGCACGCAATGTCGCTGATGCGACCTCCTTGGCGCCGTTCGTGTCAGACGGCCGATACACGAGACCGCGCAAGATACGGAACATCACCAGGAAGATGGGCATTTGTGCCGCGATCGGCAAACACGACGCCATCGGATTGACTTTGTGCTCCTGGTAGAGCTTCATCATCTCTTCGTTGAGCTTCTGGCGATCGTTGCGATGCTCGTTCTGCAGTTTGCGCATCTCAGGCGCAAGCCGCTGCATCTCCAGCATCCCCTTGGTGCTCTTGAGCGTCAAGGGGGTGGTGATTGCCATGACCACAGCAGCGATCAGCGCAATGGCAATGATGTAGTCGTTCGTGAGGCTGTAGAACCAGGCGAGTAATCCAGCGGGAATCTCGAACATCGGTCAGCCGCCTTTCTGTTGAGTGGAGGACATCACTGTCGGA
>CALAHA010000171.1 GCA_937891565.1 uncultured Ilumatobacter sp.
TGGAGCGGGCATCGTGGCGGCTCTCTTGATCATGACGCCGATTGGCCTGTCGGCCCTGGCCTGGCACGGCGCTGTCGGCATGGCCCTGTGGGCTGTTGTCTTCGCGGTCAGAGCGCGAACGACGGCTGCTCGATCTGACTGGTTGATTGCCGGGCTGATCGGCGGGTTCGCTCTTTCCTTCCGACCCGACATGGCCATCGCGATCTCAGTTGCTCTTACCGGCGCTGCATGGGCGCAACGACGTCAGGCTGCGGCGCCGCTCATCGGGGCCGGCATCGTCGGGCTGATTCCGATGTGGATCCATCTCATTGTCGCCGGGCCGGGCCCCGTGATCGAAGGCTTGATCATTGACCCGGTGTTCAACCTTCGCGCCGGCCGCGAGCTGCCGACTCCGCCGTCGTTCGACCGGATCGACGGTGCACTGCAGGCCATTGCCGAAGGCGATCCACCCTGGTGGAATCTGCCGGCACTCGCCCCCAACCACCAGCTGTTCTTCTGGTTCTTCACAGTTTTCGCGATCGCCTTGGCGGTGCCGGTCGCTGCCTGGCGCAACGTTGGCAACCGCAACCCGCAGCAGCGAGGCGTACTGATCGCGGCAGGCCTACTCGGTCTCGGCATGCTCCCTCAAGCGCTCCAACGTCCCGACTCGACCCACCTGGCGTGGGTCGCTGTCGTGTCGTGGCCCCTCCTGATCGTCGTCATTGTCGACCTGATTCGGACTCGCGTGCCTCAGCAGCGTGTGGCATCGCACGCAGCACCACTCGCCGCTGTGGCGTCGTTGCTCGCTCTGCTGCTGGTAGTCGCACCGTTCTACACTTACCGCACATACCTGCTCCACACGCGAGTAGCCGTGGGTAACTTGCCGCTGCCGTTCCTCGTCGAGCGCGATGGTCGCCGGTTCTGGTTCTCTGACCCAATCGTCACCAACGCATTTAACGACCTGATCCCCGAACTGGACGCCATCAGCGACCCCGGCGACCGATTGATCGTGGGCACTGCCGACCTCAGCCGCACGGTCTACAACGACGTGTCGATCTACTTCCTCTTCCCCGAACTGGAACCCGGCACATACTTCATCGAGATGGACCCTGGCCTTGCTGATGCGGAGGGCTCAGGCCTTGCCGAAGACATTGCCGAAGCTGACTTCCTGGTGCTGACCAACGTGTGGGCAGGCTGGGTCGAGCCGAACGAATCGGTGACCCGCCAAAGCCAAGAACACAACCAGGCCGTTGCCGACAACTTCTGTCTTCGCTCTCAGTTCGAGGACAACCTGGTGTTGCTCTTCGAGCGCTGCGAGGGTGGCGGTGGGATCAGTGGTGCTGACGTCGCCGGCAAGTATCCGACAATCCCCGTTCCTGAGCCCGCCCCATCCGACTAACTGTCTCAGCTGTCGAGCTTGCGCCACACGAAATCGGGTGCGAACTTCAACAATGCGAACACACCACGCAGCTTGGCAGGTGCCCACACGACGCTCGAACCCTTCTTGAGCCCGTTGGCTACTGCTTTGGCCACGTCCGACACATCAATGGTGAAAGGGGCCTCTTGCATTCCCTTGGTCATCGACGAGCGAACAAAGCCGGGCCGGACCGTCATCACATTCGCACCGCTGCCATGGAGTGAATGACCAAGGCCTGTGGCGAATGCGTCCTGGCCGGCCTTGGTTGAGCCGTAAACAAAGTTCGAGGCACGTGTCCGGACGCCCGCCACGCTCGAAAGCACCACGAGAGTCCCGTGGCCCTGCTTGCGGAGTTGCGCAGCAACAGCCAAGCCCGAACTGACGGCACCGGCGTAATTGACCGTTACCAAATTGGCAGCCGCAACCGGATCGTCGGCGACGTCGAGGCCAAGTTGGCCGAATGCCTGAATGACGACGTCGAGATCGCCGTGTTCAGCGGCGACCTCCTCGATCATCGAAGCGTGCAGTGCGTGCTTGGTTGCATCGAAGGTGATCGTGGCGATCTCGACGTCGTTGGCGAAGCCGGAGGTATCGGCCGAGGCAGCGTCGCGGCATGCGAGTACGACGGTCTTGAGGGCGGGCGACGACAGTTCGGCGACAATCGCACGAGCGATGTCGCTGTTCCCACCGAGGACGAGGATGGTCTGAGGCTGGTTGATCGCGTTGTTCATGGTTCGCCTTTCAGGCGGTTTAAGTCGAGGCAGTAAGTGCTTGACGAGTCAGAGCAAATCGAGACGACGGGCCAGATCGCTGGCCCATCGACCATTCGGATCAACGGTGCGTCGAATGGCTTTCCACTCATCGAGTCGGGGGTATCCGGAGCGGATCACGGCAGGAGTGAGCTGCGCGTCTTTGGCAAGGTAGTGCCGCCCGCCGACACCGAGAATCATCTCGTCGAGTTCGTTGAGCAACGTGTCGAGGCCGTCCACGCCCGAAGGGATGTCAATGGTGAGTGTCCATCCGGATGTTGGGAAGCTCAGGTACCCACCGCTGCCTGGGCCGAACCGTTTCAGCACGTTGACGAAGCTGGCATGCCCGTGTGCTGCGACTTTTTCGACAATGCTCCGCAGCGTGTCGACGGCGTTGTCGGGCACCACGAACTGGTACTGAATGAAGCCGTTGCGGCCGTACAGTCGGTTCCACCAGCCCACCATGTCGAGCGGATGGAAGAAGCCCGTGAGCGTCTCGGTGTGATGCTGAAGCTTCGGTGTCTTGCGATACCACAACTCATTAAAGGCTTTGATGGTGAGCTTGTTGAAGACGTTCGGTACCACCGATGGGATGTCGGCCAACATCGGGGGCGAATAGGCCAACGGATCCGTTGTTTGCTTCGGGTTCATGACGCGGAGTTCGTCCAGTGAAGCATGGTTCGCAGATGCCAGCAGAGCACGGCCAAGGCTTGAGCCGGTGGCACACAGGTCGATCCAGGCAACCGAGTACTGGTACAGATGGTCGCTCGCGATCATCTTCTCGATCAACGTGTCGAAGTCGGGCACTCGCTCGTTGGTCACGACGCAGTGACGGGTCTCGATCGGGATCAGCGAGAAGGTCGCGTCGAGGATGATGCCGGTGAGGCCCATGCCGCCAACCGTGGCCCAGAACAGGTTGGTGTGCTCGCCTGTCGGGCTCAGTGATCGCTGGGTGCCATCGGCGAGAAGCAGCGTCATTTCCTGGACGTGGGAGCCAAACGAACCGTCGACGTGATGGTTTTTACCGTGGATGTCAGCGGCGATTGCTCCGCCGACCGTCACGAACCTTGTGCCGGGAGTGACGGGCACGAACCAGCCGAGCGGAATGATCTCGCGGAGCAATGTGTCGAGGCTGATGCCTGCGCCGACTCGGACCGACCCTCGTGCGCTGTTGACTTCGATCTTGCCGTCAGAAATCCGAACGACACTGCCACCGCCATTTTGCGCCGGGTCGCCGTATGACCGACCCATACCACGAGCAATAATGCCGCGGCCCGACTGGTCGAGCCGCTCCAAGACACCGGTTTGGGTCAGCTCATCGGCGCTGATGTCGACCAACGAAGCTACAGACGGCGTTGTTCGGCCCCAGCCGGTGAGTGCGAGTTGTTCGGAATTCACGAAACACCGATGTTATCGGTGGTCAGTAGGGCCATTCGGGCACACCCCGACCGAAGCGCCGCAATACCTTGCCCACCCCAAGCCACAGCACGAGCTTGAGCCCAAGGTTTTTGGCGAACCATGGGAGCTGGGCGAGTTGACGCAGCGAGTTTTTGGCCCGGCCGCCAACGCCAGACAAGTCGGCGCGATAAATCGTCATTGACCTGGAGCGTCCGACGTAACGCCAACGTGACCCAAAGGCGAGGTGACGGAGAATCGCCATCGTCACGCCGATCGAAGAGAAGGAGTCGTGGATGAGCATGGTTCCGCCGTCAGCGACCTTGTCGCCCCACGAGCGGATGTCGGCGAGCGCTGGGGCGTACCGATGCGCCCCGTCGACATAGAGAACCTCGATGCTGCCTTGAACGTCATGCAATGCTTCGTCGGAGAACGAACGGAGGTGGGTCACGCGATCGGTGACCCCCGCAGCGGCCAGATTGGCGTTGAACTGGTCGTGATCGCTCGCGGCTTCGTTGGCGAAACCGTCGATCTCTTGCGGGCCGCGATCGTTGCCGGCATGCGGGTCGATGGCAATCACGTCAACCGACGGATCAGCCCCCGATGCCAGCACGATCGTCGAGCGGCCTTGGAAGCTTCCGATTTCGACGATTCGTCCACCCGACGGGCAGTTCCGTGCCGAGTCGAACAACGTGGCTGCTTGGCCGGGGGTCATCCAACCTTCGACGTCGGCAACGAGAGCCATGACGTCGGAGAGCGATGAGTGAGTCGGTTCAGACATGGGATAAGGATGGGTTCAGGCGGTGTAGACCGCAACCCCGTAGACAATGATCCATGCCAGCCCGAGCAACTGCAGGACACGGTCCTTTGCGAACACTTCCTCGGGGGCGCCGCCACCGCCCTGCTCGAGCACCAGCAGATACCGAAAGAGCGCCGTCAGCATCGGAACGATCGAGAGCTCATAAAACGGAAAGTCGAACGACGAACCGGACGTGGCCGCACTGGCCTCACTGGTCTCAAACGCCCAAACGCAGTAGCTGAGCAGCGCCGACCCGCAGCTCACCGACAGCAGAATGCGCAGGTAGCCAACTGAGTACGAATCGAGTGTGGCCCTTGTACCAGCGCCCCTGCCCATCTCGTTGAGTTCGGCGTAACGCTTACCAACCACGATGAAAAGCGAGCCGAAGGTAATGCAGAGAACGAACCAGCGCGACATCGGCACGTCGACAGCGACAGCACCAGCTGCAGCCCGCAAAACGAAGCCGGATGCCACGGCGACAAGGTCGACTACCGGAATTCGCTTCAGGCCAAGGTTGTAGGCGAAGTTGACAACGAGGTACAGGCCGACAATTGCCACGGTCTGCCAGCGCCCGGTCAGCGCAGCGACGCCGAGCGCCACTGCCGGGAAGGCAACGCACGCCAGCCACGCCACGTTCATCGGGACGTCGCCGGCAGCAATCGGACGAAGGCGCTTCTTCGGATGCTTCCGATCTGCTTCGACATCGACGAGGTCATTGAGGAAGTACACGCCCGCTGACGCAAGGCAGAACGAAGCGAACGCGAGCATCGTCAGGCCGAATGGCCGGCCCTGATTCAGTACGCCCGCGGCACCGGGCGCGGCAAAAACAAGAACATTTTTCAACCACTGTTTGGGCCGCGCTGTGCGGATGATGCCCGAGATCACAGACCGACGGTAGCGGCCTGGAGCACAGCTGCTCGATGATCCCCCCACATCATTTCGCCACATCATTTCGCCACATCATTTCCGGATGGTCGACCATCGGCGACCAACCACCGTTGAAGCGCCGGATTTTTAGCGGTTGGCGGCAGGAAGCCAGGCAGGCGAGTCCGAGCCGACGTAGACCGCTGTGTCGGAGTCGAGCAGCAGTTCTCGGTCGCCTGCCGAGTCGCCATACGCCGTGACATGGACGTTTGCTCGGCCGCCGTGGTGTTCGTCGAGCCACTCGTTGAGGCGGCGGACCTTTTCAGGACCACGACAATTCGCTCCAAACAAATTGCCGGTAAAAGTGTCACCATCGGTTTCGAGCCGCACAGCCAACACATCGTGCGCGCCGAGGAGTTCAGCAAGCGGCCGAAGGTAGATCTCAAAGCTGGCCGATACCAGAACGACCTGATCGCCCGCTGCTGCATGGCGACTCATTGTGGACCACTTGTCAGGGCGTAAACCCGTCGCGAAGACCTCGGCGGCGAACACGTCAGCCAATTGTTGCACTTCGTGGACATCGCGACCGGCGAATGCTGCGTGGGTACCAAGCGCCTTCAGGCGATCTCGATCCCGGCGAAAAACTGCGGGCAGGGTGTGACGCGCACCGAGCGCGAGCTGCTGCACCACCGATCGCGTACCGGCAACCTTGCGGATAAATGGGACAACGCAGTCGCGTCTCGTCAGCGTTCCATCGACATCGAAGGCAGCAATTCGGGGCAGGCTCATGGCCTAGGGAGCGGAATGCGGGAGGACAGGCGTGCGGGGCGAGTGACGTGCGGGGATGGCGTCGAGTGCTTCCCAGAACGCTGGCCAGCTCTTGGATACGACCGACGGGTCGTTGACTTCGATGCCGTCGACGACGAGGCCGAGTACGCCGAAGGCCATACCGAGACGGTGGTCGTGGTGTGTGTCGAGCACGGCACCGTGCAACATGTCGGTTGGCACGATCAGCAGCCCGTCGTCTTCGACAATCACCTGTGCACCCGTCTTGTTCAGTTCGGCAGCGAGGTCGCCGAGGCGATCGCTCTCTTTTTGGCGGATGAAGCCAACGCCGGTAATCCTGGTCGGCGTAACTGCTTGCGTGGCAACGACCGCCATCGTCGGCACCAGGTCGGAGATATCGGCCATGTCGATGTCGATACCGCGTAGCGGTGTGTCGCTTCGCCGCATCACGACCATGTCGCCGGCGCTCACGGTCGCCGTGCATCCCATCAGAACGAGGACATCGATGAACTTCGCATCACCCTGGAGGGCGCCATGTCCGAGACCCTTAACGCTCACTGCGCCGCCTGCGACCGCGGCCGCAGCGAGCGGATAGCTGGCTGATGATGCATCGGGTTCCACCGTGTACGCAGTGCCGAAGTAGCCACCCTCGCCGACGTGAATGGTTCGTTCCGATACGTCGACGTCGTCGACACCAAA
>CALAHA010000172.1 GCA_937891565.1 uncultured Ilumatobacter sp.
GCTCACTCTTTGCTCACTCTTCGCGCACTTCGATCACGTCGCCAACGCTGACGCCCCATCGGGCGAACGCGCCTGCGTTCGCTTCGATCACGGTGCATGCGGAGAACACGGGGATGCCGACGCGGTGGCGGGCCATCTGCAACATTTTCACGACGACGCCGTGTTCATCGATGAATGCCACGTCGATCGGAAACTTCATGCCGATCGTGTGGACCCCGCGGCAGGGGCGAATGACGAGTGCTCCGTCGAGGCTGCTGCGACCAAGCAGGCCCTTGCGTCGGGCCGCCCGGGTTTCAGCGAGTTCGGCGGAAGCAAGCACCCTCGCGTCGCTCACCAGCCAAGCCATATCGCTCATCATGCCAGAGCGGACTCGCTCTTTGAAAGCGCTGAACGTCAGGCTATGTCACGGCGGGCTGAGCGTGCTGGGTTCGGTGTCGTGTTCGGTGTCGTGTCCAGATGTGAACACGGGCCGGCTCGCCGAAGGAGAGTACGGTCGACGACGTGGCTGGCCGTACCGGATTTTCGCTTCGGGAGGTGGCAGCAGGCCCGGCTGACGCCCCGATTCTCACTGACATCACTGTCGATCTGCCTGAAGATGGAATCACCGTGATTGTTGGACCCTCTGGATCGGGAAAATCGACGCTGCTTCGTCTCCTGAACCGTCTCGACGACCCCGTTGGCGGGGCAATCATGTGGCGCAACGAGGCGCTGTCGGCACTGCCACCGCACAAGCTACGCAGGCAGGTCGGAACAATCTTCCAACGGGCCCCGCTTTTCGAAGGGTCGGTGCTCGACAACTTCCGCGTCGCTGATCCAACGGTTTCCAGCGAGCGAGGCGGGCACGTCCTCGAACATGTCGGGCTTTCTGCAGGCCTCCTCGATCGTGACGCGGCAACGCTGTCCGGTGGCGAGGCCCAGCGGATGTGCGTCGCCCGAGCATTGCTGACTCGCCCCGAGGTTCTGCTCGCCGACGAACCAACAGCGGCACTCGACATTGATGCCCGCATCGCCATTGAAGGGCTCGCCCGCCAACTCGCCGACGAAGGGATTGCCGTGCTGTGGGTCAGCCACGACACCGATCAAGTCCGGCGGCTTGCTGACCATGTGTTGGCAATCGTGGACGGCAAGGCTGCGGCGTTCGGGCATCTTTCTGAACTCGATACGCATGCCGATCCCGTTGTTCGGCGCCTGATCGGAGCACCGACATGAGTGCTGCGTTCTTGGCCGTGGGCCGCTCCGACATCGGGCTGGTGGGCCTCGCAGCGTCAGGTGGCCTGATTGCTGTGGGCGTCGGTATCTCGTTCTGGCGGGGGCTCGGCCTCGAACGTTCGCTGCTCTGGGCGGCCATGCGTGCTCTCGTCCAACTCCTCATCGTGGGCTGGGCCCTGCAACTGGTTGTCGACCCCAACGACTCGCTGATCTGGTCGGGTGTCTGGCTGCTGTTTATGCTTGCGTTTGCGGCCTGGACGACGGCCCAACGTGCTGCCGGGGTGCCGAAAGTCTTCGCACTTTCCCTGCTGGCCTACGCGCTGTCGGGGGTCGTGACGCTCGGAGTCCTCTTTGGCTTCCAGGTGTACGAGTTGGAGGGCCGGACGATCGTCCCGCTTGCCGGAATCGTCGTCGGCAATTCGCTGTCGGCGACGGTCTTGGTGTCACGACAACTACTCGAAGCCGCAAGCGAGCAGCGCGGCGTGATCGAAGGGCGGCTGGCGCTCGGCCTCTCGGCGCGTGATGCCTTTCAGCCGCATCTGCAACGAGCGCTGAGGACGGCGCTCGTGCCTCAAATCGAGACCACTAAGGCGGTCGGCATTGTTGCGTTGCCGGGTGCGATGGTTGGATTGATCCTCGCCGGTGTCGATCCCGCCGATGCGGTGATGGTGCAGATCTCGGTGATGTATCTCGTGCTGGGCAGCGTCGCGACGACGACGACGGTGATGAGCATCGGCATTTCACGCGAACTCTTTACGCCTGCCCAACAGCTCCGCCGACTCTGACGCGGTCACACTGTGCCTGGCACAGTGTGACCGGGCGGTAGCGTGGCTTGCCGCATGGAACGTTTTGGCTTAGTAGGTCTTCCGAACGCGGGCAAAAGCTCGCTCTACAACGCACTCACCGGTGGTGGCGCTCTGGCAGCGCCGTACCCGTTTGCCACGAAAGACCCGAATATCGGAGTCGCGAAGGTGCCCGACGACCGGCTCGATCGCCTGGCCGTCATGTCGAAGTCGAAGAAGGTTGTCCACGCCCAGGTCGAAGTCGTCGATATCGGTGGCCTGGTCGAGGGCGCCAGTACG
>CALAHA010000173.1 GCA_937891565.1 uncultured Ilumatobacter sp.
GCAGATGGCGTACTGATCGCCCACGGCGATGCCACGTGCGGATACTCACTGTTCGTCCGTGATGGGCACCTCGTGCACGATCTGAACATCGGTGGCACCCATCAGGTCGTCACGTCTGACCGCCGGATTCCCCGAAACGCGACGACGCTCGGGTTCACGATGCAACGCACCGGCGAGGGGCCGTTCCCCCACGGCGTTGGCACGTTGGTGATCGACGGTGAGCCTGCCGGCTCGATGGAGACCGACCAGATTTTCTGGCTGATGATCTCCTGGTCGGGCCTCGACATCGGACTCGACCGCGGCACCACCGTTGCTGACTACGACGGCACCGGTCGGTTCATGGGTCCCAACAATTACACCGGCAAACTTGTCCGCGTCAGCGTCGACCTCGCCATGGACCAAGACGTCGACCACGAAGCCGCCGGCGAAACCGACATGGGTCGCGAATAGTCCGCTGACGCAGCCAGCTACGCGCCACTCCAGTCCATAAGTCACCTCTGTCTGGCCGAAAACAGCAAGCACTCTGCGAGGGACCATCCCTAGGATCTGGATCCGGGCCGTCGCAGATTGGACGGCTCTGACGATGAGCGAATAATGAGCGAATGATGAGTGGATGATGGACCAGCAACGGAGCAAGCAATGACCGCAGCAATCGAAGCACACAACCTCCGCCGCACGTTCGGCGAGAACGAGGCCGTTGCTGGCGTCGACCTCGCCGTTCAACCGGGCGAGATTTACGGTTTCCTTGGCCCCAACGGAGCCGGCAAGTCGACCATGGTCAAAATGCTCTGCACCCTGCTGTCGCCCACATCGGGCCGAGCAACAGTTGCTGGTTTCGACGTCGCATCGCAGGCCGGCGAAATCCGGTTGCGCATCGGCGTTGCACTCCAAGACTCCTCAATCGACGGTAAGCAGTCCGGCCGCGAAATGCTGCACCTTCAGGGCGAGTTGTACGGGCTGTCGAAGTCCAACATCAAGCAACGCATGGGCGACGTGATCGGCCTTGTCGACATCGGCTCGGCGATCGACGACCGTGTCGAGACGTACTCCGGCGGCATGAAGCGCCGGCTCGACCTGGCAATGTCGCTCATCCACAAGCCGCAGATCCTCTTCCTCGACGAGCCCACCACTGGCCTCGACCCGGCAAGCCGCACAGCGGTATGGAACGAGGTTCGCAAGCTCAACCGAGAGGAAGGCATGACCATCTTCCTCACCACCCAATACCTCGAAGAGGCCGACGAGCTTGCGGACCGGGTCGGCATCATCTCCGCCGGCAAACTCGAGACCGAAGGCACCCCGACGGCGCTGAAGCAGTCGATCGGCAACGACTTGATCGTCGCCGAAGTCGACGGCGACACGTCGTCGATCGAATCCGAGTTGCGCGGATTAGCCGGCGTGTCGAACGTCGAATCGCGCCCTGGCGAATTGACCGTGTCGGCAATGAACGGTGCCGCCGTGATTGCCGACGTTGCGGTCGCCCTCAAGGGAAGCGGCATCACAGTGCAGACGCTCACGTTGCGAACGCCGACCCTCGATGACGTCTTTCTGCAGGTCACCGGCGCGCACCTCGCTGAGAGTCACGCAAGTACGGGCGACGACACGGAAGGAACCTCATCATGACCACCACGCAAACCACCGACACCCAGACCCACGCTCAGCCGTTGGCGCGACGCTCGTCGATCTTCCACGACCTCAGAACGGTTGCGAAGCGGGCCTGCCGAGGCGTCTTTCGCGAGCCCGAGTTCTTCATCCCGGCACTCATTGTTCCCGTGTTCTTCTTCGTGGTGAACATCGGCGCCCTCCAGGACTTCGCCGAACAGTCCGGCGTCGTCGTCGACTTCAAAGCGTTCCAACTCCCCGTGTCAATCATCTTCGCAGTGACTGGTGTGTCACGAGCAAGCGCACTCGTCACCGACATCCAAGGTGGCTACTTCGACCGGCTACTGCTCACGCCGATCCGTCGACCCGCCTTGCTCCTCGGGCTGATGGCCGCCGACCTGATGGCGGTGATGATGCTCACAGTTCCCGTCCTGCTGCTCGGCCTCGCCGTCGGGGTCAGCTTCACCACCGGCATCCTCGGCATGATTGCCTTCCTGTTCTACGGAGCACTCTGGGGCCTTGCGTTCGCCGGCTTCCCCTATGCGATTGCCCTCAAGACCGGCAACCCTGCAGCGGTCAACTCGAGCTTCATCCTCTTCTTCCCCTTCGCCTTCTTGACCACGTCGTTCCTACCGAAGGAAGCCCTCACGGGTTGGCTGTCGACGATTGCCACCTACAACCCGGTGACCTACGTGCTCGACGGCCTCCGCAGCCTCATCACCGACGGTTGGGAGTGGGGGACGCTCGGCAAGGGCCTGCTCGCCATTCTTATTCTGGCGTCGATCAGTTTCAGCATGGCCAGCGCCACAATGCGCGGCCGCATCTCCCAAAACTAGAAGCCCCGACCCTGCACCCTGCACCCTCCCCGGCCCTACCCCGTTTTTCGTTTGGGTCGACAAGATCCAACCGACCATCCAACACTGCCCGAGCCCAAGGACAACGACGGCGCATGAGTGACGGTCGCTCCAACGTCTCAAAAACCGGCTCGGTGGCAATTACTTCAAACTGTTCGGCGCATCAACAATCTCGAATCTCGGCGACGACATCGGCATCATTGCCTACCCATGGCTCGCCTCCGCAGCCACCCGCAACCCGCTGCTCATCGCCTTCGTTGTGTCGGCCGCGCTCATTGCGCTCATCCCCGCGACGAAGCGATCGCCAAAGCAGACCGACCCGACGGCTCGCCGACCGTGGAAAGTCGAACTCAAGGAAGGATTCTCGTGGCTGTGGTCCCACGACCTGCTCCGACCGATGGCGATCATCCTCGGGCTCCTCAACCTGCTCGGCACGCTGTCAGGGGCGACGCTCGTCTTGTTCGCTCAAGAGGTGTTGCGAACCGAGCCATACGAGTTCGCACTCCTCGAAAGTGGCGGCGCCATCGGCGGCATCATCGGCGGTTGGTCAGCGTCACGAATCGCGTGAACGATCGGCTCGGGCCCATCGCTGTACCTCACGCTGCTCGTTGGCGGCCTCACCGTCGCACTCACTGACGCCTTTGGGTCGCGCGATCTCGCCCTCCGTATGCCGTTCTTCGTTTCCGGCGGACTCAGCGTCGCGCTGTTCTTCTTCGCTGCTCCGAAGCTGACCACCGAGAAGATCGAAGCAGCCAGCACCGGCAGTTGATGAGCAACCGCGCAACAAAGTTGGAGATTCATTGATCCAACAGCGCCGCTGCAACGAACTATCAGTGTTTACGTATGCACAGAATACGTCAACCAATGTCCGGCCGATTCTCACCCCACGGCCGGACGTTGTGCTTTTCCGCTGTTGCGCCTGCGAACTCTTGCGGTACTGATCTGCAACAATAAGTACCGCGCTGTCCGTCGAGCGCGCAGACCTACACCGGGGGTACGAACATGACCGAACTCGCTTACGCAGCTGGACCGACCGATCGTCCGCTGCTCACCGACACCATCGGTCAGAACCTTGCGGCCACGGTCGCAGCACACGGCGAGCGCGAAGCGCTGGTCTCGGTGCACCAAGACATTCGCTGGACCTACAGCGAGTTCGCTCGGCGCGTCGCTGACCTCGCCAAAGGCATGCTCGGAGCCGGGCTCGTCACGGGCGACCGCGTCGGATTGTGGAGCCCGAACTACGCGGAATGGACGCTGCTCCAGTTCGCCACGGCCGAAATCGGCGTCATCCTCGTCAACGTCAACCCGTCGTACCGCACACACGAACTGGCCTATGCACTCAACCAGTCCGAGTGCCGCTGGATCGTGGCGGCACCCGCGTTCAAGACCTCCGACTACCGATCGATGGTCGCCTCGGTACGCGACCAGTGCGCCCAACTCGAGCGAGCCGTCTTCTTTTGGGATGACGACTGGAACGAGCTCTGCAATGGATCCGACACGATTTCTGACGCCGACCTCGATGCCTGCCGAGCCAAGCTCGCATGCGACGACCCGATCAACATCCAGTACACATCAGGAACAACGGGCTTCCCGAAAGGTGCAACGCTCACGCACAAGAACATCTTGAACAACGGGCACAACGTCACCCGCGGGCAGAACATCACCCACGAGGATCGCCTCTGCATTCCCGTGCCCTTCTACCACTGCTTCGGCATGGTGATGGGCAACCTTGGCTGCACCTCGACGGGTGCCACCATGGTCATTCCTGGAGACGCATTCGACCCGGTCGCCGTGCTCACCGCCGTCGAGAAAGAACGTTGCACCGCGCTCTACGGCGTGCCCACGATGTTCATCGCCGAGCTGGCACTGCCCAACTTCGACGACTTCGATCTGACGAGCCTACGCACCGGCGTGATGGCCGGATCGCTCTGCCCCGAAGACGCGATGATCGCCTGCGTCGAACAAATGCACATGGTTGACGTCACCAATTGCTACGGCATGACCGAGACCTCGCCGGTCAGTTGCCAAACGATGATCGGCGACACGATTGAGCACCAGACACAGACCGTTGGCGTCGCTCACCCGCACGTCGAGGTGCGCATCGCCGACCCGCTGACCGGCGAAACGCTGCCGCGTGGCGAACACGGCGAGTTCTGCACTCGCGGCTACTCGGTGATGCAGGGCTACTGGAATGACGACGAAAAGACCGCCGGCGCCATCGACGCCGACGGCTGGATGCACACCGGCGATATTGCTGTGATGTTCGACGACGGCTACGTGAACATCGTCGGCCGGATCAAAGACCTAGTGATTCGCGGTGGCGAGAACATCTACCCCCGCGAGGTCGAAGAGTTCCTGCTCGGCCATCCCGACATCCGCGACGTTCAGGTCATCGGGGTGCCCGACGCAAAGTACGGCGAAGAGGTGATGGCCTGCGTCATCGCCGCGGACGGAGCGGACGTAACCCTCGACGACATCAAGGCTTTCTGCCAGGGAAAGATCGCCCACTTCAAAGT
>CALAHA010000174.1 GCA_937891565.1 uncultured Ilumatobacter sp.
CGATCATCGGGACCGAGGCCTATATGGCCCACGAGCACCGTAGCGAACGTCCGTCGCGACGGGGCCTTGTCGACGATTCAGGTGGCGAGACCGAGGGCGGCAAGAAGCTCTACTACCACCTGATCCTGCTGGCAGAGAACAACGAGGGCTACAAGAATCTCATCCAACTCGCGTCGCTCGCGTTTATGGAGGGTTACTACTACAAGCCCCGCATGGATTGGGAGCTGCTCGAGAAGTACTCCAATGGCTTGATCGCCACGAGCGGTTGTCTTGGCGGACACGTGCTGCAGTCGCTCCTCAATGGCGACGACCAGGGTGCGCTCGAGAAGGCCGCACGCCTCCAAGACATCTTTGGCCGCGACAACTTCTTCATCGAGATTCAAGATCACGGCATCCCCGAGCAGCATCAGACCAACCCGAAGCTGCTCGAGATTGCCAAGAAAATCAAGGCGCCGCTGCTCGCCACGAACGACACCCACTACACGCATCAGGATGAACACGATGCCCACGACGCGCTGCTGTGTGTTCAGACTGGTTCGCTCATCTCTGATCAGAAGCGACTGCGGTTCGCCGGAACCGAGCACTATCTCAAGACGGCTGCTGAAATGCGATATCTCTTCAGGGAGATCCCTACGGCGTGCGACAACAGCCTGTGGATCGCTGAGCGGTCGAACATCGAGATTGAGTTCGGCAAACCGTTGCTTCCGGACTTCCCGCTCCCAGAGGGCTTCGTCGATGATGAGGTATATCTTCGTCACCTCACGATGGAAGGTGCCAAGAAGCGATGGGGCCAAGACATTCCGGCCGACGCTCTTGAAAGGCTTGCGTTTGAGCTGAAGGTCATCTGCGACATGGGGTTCGCGTCGTACTTCCTGATCACTTGGGACCTCATCAAATACGCCCGTGACAACAACATTCGCGTCGGCCCGGGCCGCGGGTCGGCAGCTGGATGTGCGGTTGCATACTCGCTGAGGATCACCGACCTCGATCCAATCAAGTACGACCTCCTGTTCGAACGCTTCTTGAACCCGAGTCGTGTGTCGATGCCTGACATCGACATGGACTTTGAGACGCGACACCGGGAAGACATGATCAAGTACGCAGCCGAACGCTATGGCCGCGACCACGTGGCGCAGATCATCACGTTTGGTTCAATCAAGGCGCGCAACGCCGCAAAAGACGCGGCTCGCGTGCTCGGCTATCCGTACGGCGTCGGCGACAAGATCGCCAAGGCGATGCCGCCGATGGTGATGGGCCGCGACACTCCGCTGAAGTACTGCTTCGAAGACGTCCCCAAGTACCACGACGGGTACAAGGCAGCGGCCGACCTGCGGGCGATGTACGACACCGACCCGGACATCAAGAAGATCATCGACGTGGCGCGTGGTCTCGAAGGGCTGAAGCGTTCCGACGGCATTCACGCCGCTGCCGTGGTGATCACGAAGAACCCTGTCACCGACTACGTGCCGATCCAGCGCAAACCCGCGGCGGGAATGGACCCCGCTGACGCCCCAGTCGTCACCCAGTATGAGATGCACGGGGTGGAGGATCTCGGGCTCCTCAAGATGGACTTCCTCGGGTTGCGCAACCTCGATGTGATCTCCGACGCCGAAACAATGATTCGCGAGCGGGGCACGCCTGACCTTGTCGTCGAGCAGTTGCCGCTCGACGACAAGAAAACGTATGAATTGCTCTCGCGGGGCGACACGATTGGCATTTTCCAGCTGGAATCACCGCCGATGCGTCAGCTCCTCAAGGCAATGGAGCCCACGGCCTTCGAAGACATCGCCGCGGTGCTGGCGCTGTATCGACCTGGCCCGATGTCGGTCAACATGCACTACGACTTCGCTGACCGCAAAAATGGTCGTCAGGAAGTTTCTTACTTCCACGAGGATGCCAAGGAGGTGCTCGGCGACACGTACGGCCTGATGATTTATCAAGAGAGCGTGATGCGTGTCGCGCAGAAGTTCGCCGGCTACTCACTCGCCGAAGCCGACAACCTGCGTAAGGCAATGGGCAAGAAGGTCCGCGAGGTCATGGCCGCTGCTCGCGACGGCTTTGAAGAGGGTGTCGTCCGGACCGGCTACGACAAGCAAATGGGTGTCGAACTCTTCGACATCATCGAGAAGTTCGCCGATTACGCATTCAACAAGAGCCACACATTCGGCTACGGCCTCATCACGTACCAGACTGCCTACCTGAAGGCGCACTACCCGGTTGAGTACGTCGCATCGCTCCTCACCAGCGTCAAAAACAACCTCGACAAGGCCGCCACGTACCTCGCCGACTGTCGCTCGATGGGCATCAAGGTGCTCACGCCAGACGTCAATCGTTCGCTGACCAACTTTGGTGCGCTCTCGCCGACCGAGATTCCCGAGGGCATGTCGCTGAAGGTGGGGAGCCCTGGCGCCATCACGTTCGGTCTGTCAGCTGTGCGTAACGTCGGCGAGGCACTCGTGGAGGATCTCCTCGCCGAGCGCGCCGAGAATGGTCAGTTCACCGACTTCTATGATTTCGTCGAACGAGTCCCGGAATCGGTGCTCAACAAGCGAACGATCGAATCGCTGATCAAGGGTGGCGGGTTTGACTCACTTGGCCACCCCCGACGCGGTCTCCTCAGCGTCTTCGAACACATCATTGACACCACCGTGAAGCGCCGACGTGAGCGCGAAAAGGGTGTCATGTCGCTGTTCGGTGAATGGGGCGACGATGCGGGTGGCGCTGCTGCCGGTACTGGTACTGGCGATAGTTTCAGCGAGCGGACGCCGATCCCCGAACTCGAGTTCGACAAGACCGAAAAACTTCGTTTCGAGAAAGAGATGCTCGGTCTGTACGTGTCCGACCACCCTCTCTTCGGTGTTGAGAGCGCACTGAAACGCAAGGTTGAGCACGCACTCATCGACCTGCCAAACATGGAAGACGGCGCGCTGGTCACGGTGGGTGGAGTGATCACGAACCTTGCTCGCAAGTTCACGAAGAAGGGCGACCAGATGGCCGTCTTCCTGCTCGAGGACCTCGACGCCTCGATCGAAGTGACAATTTTTCCGCGTACTCTGGCCGAGCAGGGACACAAGCTCGAAGACGACCTCATCGTGTCGGTCAAGGGCCGCCTCGATAAGCGTGACGAGTCGCGCTTTGGTCTGATTGGTCAGACGATCAACGTGCTCCAGGGCCTCGCCGACGGACCTGCCGTGCCGCTCAGGCTGCGGCTCCCGGCAACAGCTCTCGACGAACTCAAGATCCAGCGCTTGAAGCGGCTCCTCAAGGAACATCCCGGTGAGTCCATTGTCATGATCGACATCGGAATGGGCAAGGTCGTGAAGCTTGCCGATGAGTTCCGAGTTGATCTCGACCGGGTCGTTGGTGAACTTCGGATGGCATTTGGCCACGACGCTGTCCTGCTCTAAGCAGAGGTCGAACGGGAGTCTGAGGGCGCTCGACGAGAACTATTGTCCCTGCTCAGGACGACCGTTTAAGCGGTCCGCTCAGGTGAACTGAACTTGATGAACTGACTTGTAATTGATTCGATGAGTGAATCCGGTGGCAGAATGGTGGGGATGGCACTTGAAGTTTCGACCAATGACGCGTCCGCACTGACCGACACCGACCTCGACGAATTGGCGTCCATGGAGGAAGCGTTCAGCGCCGAAGCCTTGTCCAAGGCAAAAGAAGACTGGGTGCTCATTACCACTGCACGCTTTGGCGATGCGCTGCATGGGTTCACCTTTGCCACGCTGGAGCGCATCGGCGGCACGCC
Organism: uncultured Ilumatobacter sp.; assembly: GCA_937891565.1. Lineage (GTDB taxonomy): Bacteria > Actinomycetota > Acidimicrobiia > Acidimicrobiales > Ilumatobacteraceae > Ilumatobacter_A. Next base: position 3,758 of record CALAHA010000174.1, read on the forward strand.
CTGTGTCTTGTTTGGCTTGATGAGCGTTAAGCGTTCCTCCAAGCGTGATCAGGTGCTCCGTGGCCTGATGAGCGAGGCGTACCATCGTGCGCTGATGGCGTTCCCCGATGAAGACGTGGTCGTCGGATGTCGCTTCGTTAACGCCGATTCAGTCGTTGCACTCAAGGATCTCGATGATCTGACACCCCGGCCAGGCAACGATGCCGTCGGCGAAGAGCGGGCATGGGGCCGTCGCCTTGCAAAGCGCTACGGCATCGACTCCAAATATGACGCCAAAACGTTTATCGCCAAGTCCGGCGCGCAAGAGGGCTACATGGACTTCGAGTCGGCAAAGCCCGAAACACTCGACCCAGAGGTCGTTGCAATGTTCAAAGACGTCCCGGTCGCCAAGGGCGGCGCAATGATCGTGTACGGCTGGACCATGGCCGAAGATCTCGTCAAGCTCGGCAAGCGCTGAGGGAACATCTGAGCTCCGGTCGATGACCGAGTTTTCAGAAGTCGTTCGCAATCGGCGGATGACGCGGGCGTTCCGGCGCGATCCTGTCGACCCGACAATTGTCGACGATCTCGTCGACCTTGCTTCGCGCTCGCCGAGTGCTGGCAAAACGCAGGGATGGCACCTGGTCGTGCTCGAAGGTGCCTCCACCGCTCGATTCTGGGATCTGTCGTTGCCCGCCGAGAAGCGCGCCAGCTTTCGCTGGAAGCACTTGCTTGATGCTCCGGTGATCGCACTGCCGCTGGCTGATGCGAGCGCCTACGTCGACCGTTACGCCGAGCCAGACAAGGCGCGGACCGGCCTCGGCGAAAATGAAGAGGCCTGGCCAGTCCCATACTGGACAATCGATACGTCGATGTCGGTGATGACGTTGCTGCTTGGTGCAGAAGACGTCGGCCTCGGAGCGCTGTTCTTCGGGGTGTTCAACAACGAAGCAGCGATCCGAACCGAACTGGAAATCCCTGAGCACCTGGAGTTACTCGGCGCCATTGCGCTCGGTTACCCGGTCGACAATCGAAGCGACAAGGCACAGCAGGGAGCGGGCGAGGGCCGTAGTTCCACACGTGCTCGCCGTTCACCGGATCAGATCATCCATCGGGGCGGCTGGACGAGCACGCCGCAGCACTGATCTGTCACACCGAGCAGACCTCGGTGTGACAGATCAGTGCTGCGGCGTGCGGTATCAGTCCTCAGCTGCTGGCGGCGTTGCTGTTACTGCAGCCGGGTCTTGCGGGACAGAGTCGGGTGCATCGGCTTTGACAGGCAGCGAAATTCGCTTGCCGGTCAGGAGCTCACTGAAGCCTTCGACGGTGTCTTGTGGTGCCTGGCAGGCGTGATCTCGACAGACG
>CALAHA010000175.1 GCA_937891565.1 uncultured Ilumatobacter sp.
GGTGGCCTATCACGCGTCCTCCGAGGTTGACCGCGGAATCGATGAAGGATGGATCGAAGCTCCCCGCCGCACACGTCTCGGCGAGGCAACCCCGATCCGATCACCACGGTCGTCGATCGAAACGCTCACCGAAGACCGCGGATGACCCTCTACGTCGATTCGAGTGCGCTGCTCAAGCGCTACGTCGACGAACACGATTCGGCCGTCGCCGCGGAGTTGATGAAGAGCGACCCCGTACTGGTCACATCGCGTTTGACCGAGGTCGAGGTGCGGCGCAACTTGGCCAGGCTGCTCGACGGTGAGGACCTTGATACGCAGCGGCAAGCCTTCGCAGTTGATCTCGACGCGTTCGCACTTGTCAGCCTCGATGCGACGACCATGTCGGCAGCCGCGATGATTGCTGAGCAGACACTCTGCCGTTCACTCGATTCGATCCACCTCGGAGCGGCCCGCCGGGCAGGCTCAGCCACAACATTGCTGACCTTCGACGTCCGCCAGGCGCGGGCTGCACGTCAGATAGGCATCGACGTCGTCGGCGCCTGATCGCTGCTCATCCGGCGTCAGCTCTGGCTCCTCACTCATGAAAACTAGAGAACGACCCACGGGCAGCCCGGTAGTCGGCGCGCAATTCTTTCATCGTGGTGAGTTCGAAGGCCTGAGTATCGAGGAAGGCCAACCACTCATCGGTGCCGAACAGCGCATGCTCATCGGTCCGGACGTGCCAGGTGTCGGCCTCGATCACTTCGATTTCTCCGGCGCCCGGTGCGCACGGGTGAAATGCACAGAACACCAGATCGTGTGCCAAGACACCCGGTGCGGTCAACATGTCCTCATAGGACGTTGGCGCATCCCGTGATCGAGAAAAGTCAGTTTCGAGCACCTCATCGAACAAAGGCATGCCCGCCGCATGCGCCTGCACGACGAAGCGATCGAAATCCGCATCGTCAACGCCGGCGAGGTGGTTGTTCGGCCCGTAACTGCTCAGCGTTCGCGTGATCAAGACCGGGACGTCGTAGTCGATGCCGACCTTGATGTAGCGATCGCACCATTCAGGTCCGAGGGCCGAGCCCATATGTGCGTCGAAGTGCGTGACGTCGATTCCCGCGTCGAGGGCGGCGTCGATCTGTGCCCGCCACTCGGTCTCTACCGCTTCGGGATGAGCGTTCGCTCGGGTGTCGGCGACACGATGCCATAGGTAGCCATCAGTGTCGATGAGACCGGATGACTTACCGACACCGCTCACTGGCCGCCAGCGGTAGTGCTCCTTCTCGGCGTTGAGTGTGAGATGCACACCGACATCGAGACAGTCATCGCGCGAAGCAAGGTCGGCAATCTCGGGGAACCAGGGACACGGCACCATCACCGAGCCGGACGTGATTCCCCCATGATGGCTGAGTTCGACGAACGCCGAATTCGCTCCATGACACATGCCGACGTCATCGGCGTGAACGACAAGACGAGTCATGTCTGAACGGTAGTACGCCAGCGCAAAACCTATGCGCCTAACATCGTGCAATGGCTCTGCAGCATTTCGACCGTGACGCCGACCCCGGCGAGGTCAGCAGGTTCATCTCTGTCCACGGGTATGCAATCATCGATGACCTTGCCAATGCCGAGTTGATGGACCGCCTTGCCAACGAGGTCGAACCATTCGTCGAGGCCTCCGACGCTGGGCGCGACGAGTACGACGGCCAGTTCACGCGCCGGACCGGATCGCTCATCGAACGGTGCCCCGCATCACGCGAGTTGGTGATGCACCCCACAGTTGTCGACACTGTGCGGCACTTTCTAGGGCATGCCACGACACAGCAATTGCACCTCACGCAACTGATCTCGGTCGGCCCCGGCGAAACGAAACAGAAGCCCCATCGCGACCAGATGGCTTTCGACTTCTTCGAGTTCCCTGTCGACTACCACGTGCAGTGCAACACGATGTGGGCGCTCACCGACTTCACCGCCGACAACGGCGCAACTCACATCCATCCCGGCACATCGGCCAAAGGCGATGCAGCGGCGCACCACGTTCCCAGCGGACAAGCAACGATGCGACGCGGCAGCGTGTTGTTCTACGACGGCAAGGTGCTCCACGGCGCCGGCGCGAACGTCAGCAACAAGGTCCGCCAAGGCGTCAACATCACATACGCGGTCGGCTGGGTCCGTCAAGAAGAGAACCAATATCTGGCCTGTTCCCAAGAGGTCGCACGCACACTCGACGACGACCTCTTGAAGATGATGGGCTACCAACAAGGCGCGTTCGCGCTCGGCTACGTCGGTGATCAGCAAGATGCGCTCTCCAAGTTACGCGGCGAACACACCAAAGTGAAGGTCATCGGCGACATCGCCCAGAACAACGGCGACATCGCCAAGTTCGTCGCCGAACTCGGGCTCAACTAACGCTCAGCACGAGCTACCGGCTCAGTTCCGGCTCAGTTCCGGCTCAGTGGCCGCGGGCTTCGGGCTCAGGCGTTGGGATCGACCACGACGCGGCCGCGGGTCTTGCCGCTCATGATTGCCTCGCCCTGTTCGGGCAGTGACGACATCGGAACGACTTCGGTCATCGCTGCCAGCAGGTCACTCGACAGGTCGGTGGCGAGGCGCGCCCATGCCGCTGCACGGTCGGCAATCGGCGCCATAACTGAGTCGATGCCTTGGAGCCGGACCCCACGAAGGATGAACGGCATGACTGTGCTCGGCAGGTCAATTCCGCCGGCGAGGCCACACGCCGTCACGGTGCCCTGGTATTTCGTCTGAGCAATGATCTTGGCAAGCATGTTGGAGCCGACGACGTCGACTGCACCGGCCCACGTTTCAGCCTCAAGCGGCTTCGGAGCTTCGGACATCTCGTCGCGGGAGAGAAACGCTGAGGCGCCGAGCGAGCGCAGGTAGTCGTGCTCTTCGGGCCGGCCGGTTACCGCGGTCACGGCGTAACCAAGCTTCGAGAGCAGTGCGATTGCCACACTGCCAACGCCGCCCGCGGCACCCGTGACGACGATCGGTCCGTGGTCGGGGCGCACGCCGCCGGCTTCGAGGCCGAGCACGCACAGCATCGCAGTGAGTCCGGCGGTACCGATCCCCATTGCCTGCTCGCTCGTCATCGACTCGGGTCGCTTCACGAGCCAGTCGGCCTGCACCCGCTGGCGCTGGCTGTAGCCACCCCAGTAACGCTCGCCGACTGCCCAGCCGGTGAGGATCACGCCATCGCCTACAGCGAAGCGGTCGGACTCTGACGACACGACAGTGCCGGCAAAGTCGATGCCCGGCACCATCGGGAACGAGCGGATGATTCGCCCCTTGCCGGTGAGCGCCATGCCGTCCTTGTAGTTGAGCGACGAGTAGTCGATGTCGACGACGACGGATTCGATGCCGTCGTAAACGGGCAGGTCGGCATCGGTCAGTTCTTCGATCGAGGCGGCAGCCGACTTCGGATTGCCTTCCTCTGCTTCGCGGACGACGAGGGCGTTGAAAGTGTTCACGTTGGACTCCTGGGGGTTGATCGACGCCGTAAGAGCGTCGGGCCGTGCATTGGATTGGGACAGATTGGCTTCGGCTTCGGCTTCGGCTTCGGCTTCGGCTTCGGCGAGGGTGGCTTCGAGGGCGCGGGTTGCGGCCTCGATTGCGGCGTGCGGGATGACGAGCGCATCGAGCGCAACGCATCCATCAGTGCTCACGGCGAGTGGGTTGACGTCGAGTTCGGCAATGAGATCGCCGACATCGTCGGCGAGGTGGGACAACGCGACCAATGCCGTTGCAACCGCTTCCTTGTCTGCAGCAGGACGACCGCGCACACCATCGAGAATCGGCGTGATCGCGAGTTTGTCGATCATGCGCCGAGCAATCGGCGCGTCGATCGGGACCAACCCGAGCTGACGGTCGCCGAGCACCTCGATGAACACACCACCACCCGCCACGAGAACCATCGACCCGAACTGCGGGTCGGACACGACGCCAAGCGCCATCTCTACGTCGGGAATGATCATCGGAGCAACAAGCACTGCGTCGCCAAGCCGGTCGCTCAAGTCGGCGTAGGCCTCACGCACGCCATCAGTGTCGACGAGGTTCAGCACCACGCCGCCGACATCGGATTTGTGCAAGATCCCGTCGACCGCCGTCTTCAACACGACGGGATAGCCGATCTCGTCGGCTGCGGCAACCGCCGCGTCGACGTCGTGAGCAATGGCGTGAGGCATCACGGGCACGCCGTAGTCCGCCAGGAGATCGAGGCCTTCTGATTCGGTCAGCGGACGCGGCTCGGACAGTCGGGCACGCCACCGTTCGGTGATCGCGGCCTCAGGTTTCCACGGCGCAGCAATGCTCGGCCGAAGCACAAAATCTCTATAGGCGAGCACGTTACGCACGGCCAGCAGGCCGGCGACGGTGCCATCGAGTACCGGGATGCCGAGGTCGGTCATGCGGCGCGCGAGGTCTTGTGAGTCGGTGCCAATGTGATTCGTCATCATCGCGATCGGCTTACCGGTTCGGCGATGAACGCGGCGACAGATCCGAGCGAACGACTCGTGGAGATAGAACCCCGACGTCAGATCGGCAACAAAGACGCCGATGGCGGTGTCGTCATCGTCCATCAGGGCCTGCCAGCAATGCTCAAAGATCAACTGGTAATCGTTGCCGGTGCCCCATGCGTCAAGTGGATTAATCGGCTCGAGGCCGTGGTCGAGGTGCGACGCGAGCATCGCTGTGGTCTTGTCATCGATCTGTGCGAACGGCACACCGACGTCGTCCGCCAAATCAATGAGCAGCTCGCGCTCGCCGCCCGAGTCGAGGATCGCTGCGAGACCGCCAGCAGCAGGCCGGCGCCGATCGGAGAGGAGGAGGGCGCTTGCTGCCAGTTCGTCGAGCGACTTGACCGGCAACACGCCGTAGCGCTCGAACAATGTTTGATACGCGGCGTCGTCACCGGCAATCGCGCCCGAGTGGCTCAATGCGAGCTTGGCTGCTTCGGGCGTGCGGCCTGCTTTGAGCGCCACGACGGGCACGTCTCGGACGGCCGCTTTTTTCAGCGCTGCAATGAAGCGCTCGGGCTCGCGCACCGATTCGATGAAGAGCGCAATCACTCGTGTGCTCTCTTGCTCGAGGGCGTAGTC
>CALAHA010000176.1 GCA_937891565.1 uncultured Ilumatobacter sp.
GAAGCCGAGGAATGCCAGTGTCGTATACGTGAAGATGGCGTAGCCGAGGCGGACGGTTCCTTCCACTACCACGAGCCCGATCACGTTGGGCAATATCTCCCGGGTGACGATGAAGAGGCCCGACTCGCCGCGCATCTTTGCCGACATGACGTAGTCAAGGTTGGACTCTGCGATTGCCGCCGAACGGATCGTGCGAGTGATCGCCGGCACGAAGAGCACAGCAATCGTTCCAATGATCACGGTGGTCGAGCGGCCGAAGGTGAAGATGATGACGATGGCCATCAGGATGATCGGAATCGACAGAATCGCTTCGATCATGCGGCTTAAAATTTCGTCGACCCAACCCTTGTAGTAGCCCATGATGAGGCCGAGGAACGTGCCGACCACGATGGCGACAGCAGTGGAAATCGGAGCGATCGTGAGAATCTTGCGGGCACCGTAGATCACTCGGGTGTAGACATCCCATCCATTCTTGTCGGTGCCAAGCCACGCCTCGCTGCCTGGCTTGACACGAGGCCCTGCTTCGACGAATTCTTTCGGGTCGAACGATGTAAGAATTCCCGGCAACACGCTGGCAATAATCCAGAATCCAACGATCAACACACCAACAACGAATCCGGGGCTGGTGTAGAGCACCCGGAACTGTTCTTTACGGATCTGCTTTTTTCCTTCACCCGTCACGGCGGCCTTGTTTGAAGTTGCGTCTGGCGTCGACTCTTTCGGGGTTGGCGCAGGCGCGCCAGCTTCCTGGGTTCCGCTCATCAGTTGTCTCCCAACGATTGGCGTGTACGGGGGTTCATGTAGGCGATGAGAAGGTCAGCCGACAGCGTGGCGAGCATGTAGATGACGGCGACGGCGAGGACGCCGGCCCGCAGGACGGGATAGTCGGCGCGGTCGACGGCTCGCAGGATCAGGTTGCCGACACCTTGGTAGCCAAACACCCGCTCAAGAGCAACCATGCCGCCGAAGAGGTAGCCGAGTTGGGTACCGAGAACAGCAACGGTTGGCTGCAGTGCGTTGCGCGCAATGTGCTTGCGGAACACCTGGGGTATCGAGAGCCCACGCATGAACGCTGTACGGGCGTAATCGGAATCGAGCGCGGTGATGGTGCCAGCACGGGTCACGCGGGCGATGTAGCCGAAGTACACCATCAGCACGGCAATGACCGGCAGCAAGAGATGCTGGATCTGAACCAGCGGGCTCGATCCGGGCGGAGCAGCAGCCTGCACCTTGAAGAAGTCGACCGGGACGGCGAGAAAAGCCAGCAAGAACACGCCAGCCACGAAGTCGGGAATTGCCGAGAATGCAATACCGACATTGATGATCGTGCGATCGATCCAGGTGTCCTTCTTGTATGCCGTGATCAAGCCACCAAGAACCGAGACCGGCACGATCACGATCAGAGCGAGAATCACCAGCTTGGCGGAGTTGCCAAGCGCGCTCCACACCAGGCTCATGACGGGTTCACCGGTAGCGACGGAGAAGGAGTCGCCGAAGTCGAGCGTGAAGACCGACTTGACCAGCTTCGACAGTTGAGTCAGAACCGAATCACGCAGACCCAACGATTCGGTGACCTGGATGAGTCGCTCGGGCGACGCCGTGCCGCCCGCGATCTTTCGAGCAGGGTCACCTGGAGCGATGTTGGGGATCAGCGTGACGATGACGAGCAAAAACGCCAAGGTAACGAAGGCGAGCATGAGTCGCCTGAAGATAAATCTGAACACGTATTCCTTCTCTGTCTTTCGAACGGTTGGTCCTGTAACGACAAAGGGCGCAGCGGTCGATCCGCTGCGCCCCGCCGTTACGACGATCCGGCGTCGGCCGGAGCGGGATGTTCGGTTAGCTCTTCGTCACATTCTGCATCTGCAGGTGACCAAGGGCTGTGGTTTCGAAGCCGTTGATCGCGCTACTCGTTGCGGAGAGGTAGTTGAAGAACAACGGATAGCACGCCGGGGCGTCCTCATGGAGCAGGCGTTGGATCTTTCCGACTGCCGTCTTCTGACCAGCTACATCGGTGGCGCTCTGGTAGTCCTTGAAGTAACCGTCGAATTCGCTCGAGGCATAGTTCGAGGAATTCCAGTCCCCATCGGTGGCGAGTGCACGGCCGAAGAAAATGTCCGGAGTCGGGCGGTGGCCATAGTCGACGATGCCGATCGCAGCCGAAGCGCCGCAGGGGCGACCCGGCCCACCAGACTCGGGCGACGTGCCCCAGCTTGCGCCGGTGCACCAGTACTCGCCGTAGAAGTCCGAGTTCGGCGTGACGCTCACCGGCGTCTTGATGCCAACGGCAGCCAGGTTTTGCTCGACGATGGCCGCAACAGCAGGAACCTCACCAATGTCGCCGACCTGAATTGGCAATTCGATGCCGTCTGCATAACCGGCGTCGGAGAGCAACTGCTTGGCCATCTCGGGGTCGTACGGGCGCTGTTCCTGCGTCTCGTCGAAGAACGGCAGCGTCTGGAAGACCGGGTGGTCGTTAGCGATTTGAGCCTGACCCTCGTACACCGTGCTGATGAGCTGTTCGCGGTTGATGGCGTAGCAAACGGCCTGGCGGACGCGAGGATCAGTGAACGGGCCACCATCGGGCAGTTGCGTGTTGAACCAGATCTGGCGGTGGTTCGACGACGCCGGTCGCAAAATTTTGTAACTATCGTCTTGGAGCAGCGTTGCGCCGTCGGAGACCGAGAAGTCCTGGATAATGTCGAGTTCGCCAGCGGCGAAGGCTGCGACCTTGGTACCGCCAGTCTCGAAGCCCTGCAACGTGACGCTGTCGAGCTTGACTGCGCCACCCCACCAGTTCGGGTTCGGAATGAACCTGGCACGGAACGACGACGGATCCCAATCGTCGAGCATCCAGGCACCAGTACCGGCCGGGCGCTCGCTCAGCGTGGTGCCGCTTGAGTAGTCGACCGGAGTGACCAGCGACTGCGGGTTGAACAACGACACGAGGACCGGCAGGTTGCCGTTCGGCGAGTCAAGGTTCACGACCACGGTCAGGTCATCAGGTGCTTCGGTGGCGCCTTCGCTGACGACGCCGGCAAGACCAGCACCGGCTGCCACCATGCGCTCGATAGTGGCGACGACGTCGGCAGAGGTGAGCGGGCTGCCATCTTGCCAGGTGACACCAGGGCGAAGCTTGAAGGTCCACTGGCTGGCGTCGGCGTTGGGCGCCCACTCGGTGGCGAGCGCAGTTGCGGCGATGTTGCCATCTGAGCCGAGCCCGACGAGATACTCGAAAGACTGCGCCACTACGGCGTACGTGCCGAGGTCAAGCATGTTGACTGGGTCGAGGCCCGAGGTGGTGTCACCGCTTTGAATGCCAGCGATGATGTCGCCACCGGCTGCAGCGGGCGCTGCGGCTTCTGTGGTCTTTGGCTCAGTGCTGCCGGTCTCCCCACTTGCGGAATCGCCGTCGCTGCTGCCGCAAGCGGCAATGATGCCACCCATGACAGGAACGGACAGGCCAATCATCGTGCCGCGACGAACGAAGTTGCGACGACTGACCTTTCCCTGGGCATATGACTCGATGAGATCGAGCTCGATCGGTCCGACCGAGCTACGTGTCTGATCTAAACGTTTGAAGTCCATCTGTGTAATTTCCCCTTGTAGAGCAATGAGTTCACGCCGGAGCGGACTACCCGCGACTCCTCGACCATACCCATCCCGAACCGTGTGGACAATTCATCGACACGGCTGTTCAAGTTTTGGCTGAGGCGTTCCGCAATGTAGCACAGTTCCACAATGTGGAATGACGCCCGTCACAATCGGGCGATAAACGGCTTAAAGCGTTGCGAGGCCCGCAAGCCATCGGTTGACGTTGTTGCCGAGCGAGGCCACGTCGTACCCGCCTTCTTGCACCACCACGGTCGGCACAGAAAGTTGAGCAACAAGCGCTCCCTGCGCCTCGAATCCGTCGGCGGTGACTGCGAGATCTGAGATCGGATCGTTGTGGAAGGCGTCAACGCCGAGCGATACCACGAGGAGATCCGGCCCAAACGCGTCGATGGCCTGCAGTGCTCCGGTCAGCGCCATGGCGTAGTGATCGTCGCCGGCGCCAAGCGGGAGCGGGACGTTGAGATTGGCACCCCTGCCCCGGCCGGAACCGACCTCGTCGGCGTAGCCAGTGATGTATGGATAGGCCCGTGCCGGATCGCCGTGCAACGACACGTACTGCACGTCGTCACGCTGGTAGAAAATCTGCTGGGTGCCGTTGCCGTGGTGATAGTCGACGTCGAGCACCGTGACCTTCGAACCCGTGGTCGAGGCCGCATGATGCGCTGCAACGGCTGCGTTATTGAAAAAGCAATAGCCGCCATAGAGCGACATCGGCGCATGGTGCCCCGGCGGGCGACACAGGCCGTACACCGCTCGTTCGCCGCCCAGCACCAGCGATGTGGCACTCAGCGCAACGTCAACTGCCGAGGTCGCAGCTTCGAAGGTGCCCTCCGTCAGCGGCGTCGTCGTCTCGAAGCACCACCGACCGAGTTCAGTGTCGATGCCGTGGTGGGCTCGAAACTCACCAATCCCTTCCATCAGGCCGGGCATTCGGAAGAGATCGGGCACCACATCATGAGTACCCGGGTGAGCCGCCTGATAGTCGGCCCAGGCGTTCGACAGGAACCGCACGAGACCGGGGTCGTGTACGGCCTCGATCGGCGTTGCCCCCCACCGATCGGGCTCCCGAATCTGGTGGGCTGCATCGGCGGCGAGCACCTGGTGGATCGCATCGGCACGGCCGGGGTGTTCGAAGGGGTCCTGGAGCCCCGACGACTCGATTTCGGCGAGCGGGGCGTGCTTGCGCTGACGCGATGGTGACGAGACGACCAACATTCGATATCTCCCTCTACTTAATTACTCAATTACTCAACGGCTGATGCCTGAGGCCGCCAAGGCCGCACGGCGAGCGCTGCCATCGGCAAGAACAGCGGCAAGTGTCAGCTCGAGGCCGAGATCAGACGAGTCACGATACGCGTCCCATTCGATTGCGCCGGTGGCCCACTTCTCCAACCGGTTCATACGCGTCGTAAAAACGTGTCGAGCAAGTCGCTCGACGTCGCAGTCGACAACGAACAGTCCGTCGGCTGCCGCCTTGGCGAAGTCGGCTTCGATGAAGGCCACGACACGGTCGCCGACTTCACCCATGCCGTGGGAGCCGGGCCCCTGCTTCATGGTCGAGAAAATTGGACGCCATACGTCGGTCGCTGCGCAAAACTCGGCGTCGAGCGCTGCGAACAACGCACGCGTAGTGTCGATTGGACGGTGCGGGGGCTCCGCATCGAACTCGACTTCGAGCTGATCAAGCCCGTTGCTGACAAAGGCGACGAGCACACCATCGCGATCTCCGAACTGGTTGTAGAGCGTGGCGACAGCGACCCCGGCCTGCGCTGCGAGCTTGCGCATCGTGAGGCCCTCGAGACCGTGCTCGGCAATCAGCGCGCCAGCAGCCACGAGGACGTCGCTGCGCGTCTGCTCCTGTCGACGCTCCCAGCCATCTGCCATAGAGTCAGCATCCTAGGATCTCCGAGTCTGAGGTCGGGTACGCCGGGTTACATCACCGGTTTCAACTCCAGTTCACCTTGACATTTGTTGAGAACAGTATTCCAATCAGCGTCATGACCCGCCTCGGCTATCAGATCCCCAGCTTCACGTATCCCGGCGTCGGCGCCGCCGATCTCTTCGACGTGGTTGCTCGCCAGGCCCGAGAAGCCGATACGTCCGGCTTTGACACCGTCCTCGTCATGGACCATTTTTACCAACTCCCCCAAATCGGCAGGCCCGAAGAGTTCATGCTCGAGTGCTACTCACTGCTGTCGGCCCTTGCCCGCGAAACGAAGAACGTGCTGCTGTCATCGCTGGTCACCGGCAACACGTACCGAAATCCCGCCGTCCTTACAAAGACTGTCACGACGCTCGACGTCGTGTCAGGAGGCCGCGCCATGCTCGGTATCGGCGCCGGCTGGTACGAGCGAGAGCACGCCGCCTTCGGCATCGAGTTCGGCACCTTCACCGACCGCTTCGAAAAGCTTGAGGAGGCGCTCCAAATCGTCGGCCCGATGCTGCGTGGCGAGAAGGCCACCCTTGCCGGCAAGTGGTACAACGCCGTCGATGCGATGAACGAACCGGCTCCGGTATCGAAGATCCCCATCATGATCGGCGGGGCCGGCGAGAAAAAGACGCTGCGGATGGTCGCTCAGTACGCCGACGAGTCCAACCTCATCTGTGACGACGCCGAGGTTGCGCACAAACTCGACGTGCTCGCACAGCATTGCGTAGCAGTCGGTCGCGATCGGTCGGAGATCATCGTGTCGAAGCAGAAGAACTGCTGCATCGCGCCGACCCATGATGAAGCTCGTGCCGACATGCTCGCCTTCCTGGGTCGCCGCGGCCTCGACGTCGCTTCGATGAGCGAAGAAGACCTCGCACCGTGGCTCAGCCAGATCACCTGGGGTGACCCCGACGAGGTCGGCGAGCACTTCGCATCGCTCCTCGCCGCCAACCCTGGCCTCGACGGATTCACCATCAACATGATCCCGAACGGATTCATCGAGGGACGCGTCCAACTCCTCGGCGAGACCCTGTCCCCCATCATCAACGCCTAACTTGTCACACCGAGGTCTGACCTCGGTGTGACTAGTCGTCGGCGCGGTGCTGGACAGCCGGTTTCACCTACAGTCGTGGTGATGTCCGACCAGGGAATGATCACCGAACCGGCCCGCGAAACAGCGGTACTGGCAACGGCCGATGTCGTCGTCGTCGGCAGTGGACCGGCCGGGCTTGCTGCAGCACTCGGCGCTGCTCGTGCCGGAGCGAGCGTCGTACTGCTCGAACGGCACGGCTGCTTCGGTGGCAACATCACCGCCGTCGGCGTCGAAGGGTTCGCGTGGTACCGCCACGAGGACACCGTCGACACCGAAGGCATCGGCATCGAGTTCGAGGAGCGAGCAAAGGCAATGGGCGCCGCCCAGCCCGAGCCCCAATCCACGAGCCACGCGCTCGACGGCGAACTGTTCAAGTACGTCGCCGACGTTCTCGTGCAAGAGGCCGGCGTTCACCCGATCTTGCACGCCACCGTGGTCGCTCCCGTGATGGATGGCGAAGCACTGCGGGGCGTAATCATCGAGAGCAAATCCGGTCGCCACGCCATCCTCGGTAAGCGCATCATCGACGCGACCGGCGACGCTGACATCGCCGCCCGAGCGGGCGCTCCGGTGCACCAGGCGCCATCCGAAGAATTGATGGCCGCTTCCGTGATGTTCCACCTGTCAGGCGTCGACAAGCAGGCCTTTCTCGCCGGCGTTGCTGCTGACCCACAGACGTATGCCGACTGGGCCGGCGGCGAGTGGACCATCGAGACGAGCGGCAAAGAAGACGAGATGTTCTCGCCTTTCCTACGCAAGCCATTCGAACAGGCCATGGAAGCCGGCGTTATCCCTGCCGAACTGACCACGATCGGCGGCACGTGGGGCGCAATTTCTGATCAGGGCGACCTGACCTATCTCAACCTCGTCCACCTTCCCAACGTCGACGGGACCGACGTCGAGAGCTTGACCGCCGCAGAGATCGAGGGGCGGCGACAGGCAGTCATGGCTGCCGCTGCACTCACCGAGTTTACGCCCGGTTGCGAGCGCGCCAAGATTCGCAACTTTGGGATGAGCGTCGGCATTCGTGAGACCCGCAAGATCGACGCGGTCTACAACATGACCGACGATGATGTTCGTGGCCAGGGCCGGTTCGACGACAGCATCGGCATTTTCCCCGAGTTCATCGATGGGTACGGCATCTTGATCCTGCCGACCACCGGGCGCTACTTCCAGGTGCCCTACCGGGCAATGCTCCCCAAGGGCGTCGACAACCTGCTTGTCGCTGGCCGCTCGATCGGCGGCGACAAGGTCAGCCACGCAGCCGTCCGCAACATGATGTGCTGCACTGTGAGCGGCCAGGGAGCGGGCGTTGCAGCGGCTATCTCTGTCGCGACAAACACTTCGGTTGCTGACGTCGAAATCACTGCGGTCCAGGCCGAACTCACGCGCCAGGGCGTCCGCATTCACTGATCAACGTCGGCTGATCGTGTTCGGCATTCACGCGGCGATGTAGCGGACGACGTCGACCACGGTGCGCCAGCGCGCAGTTCCCGCAGGGTTGCAGGGCCGCTGTGCTCGCAGCGATCTGGCGCGCATCCCTCCACATCGCGGAAGCTCCGGCCGGCCGATCAGCTGTCGAGCAACTCGAGTTCTTCGTCGAGATATTCGGTCTTGCACTTGCTGCGTTGCAGCTTGCCACTGCTGGTCTTCGGGAGCGTCCCGGGGTTCACGAGCATGATGTCGCGCGGCGGCAAGCCACTCACTTCGAGTGTTCGTTCGTGGATCCGGGCACGGATGTCGGACTGATCACCGGAGCTGTCGGTCAGGCGTACTTCGGCCACGACCACAACGCTCTCCTTGCCCTTGTATCCGTCCATGCCAAAAGCAATGACGTTGCCAGCGCGCACCCCGTCGAGCGGCCCGACAGCACGCTCGATGTCTTCAGGGAACACATTGCGCCCGCCGACGATGATGACGTCCTTGATGCGGCCGCACATGACGAGTTCGCCGTTCAGGAGGTACGCAAGATCACCAGTACACAACCAGCCATCGTGGAACAACGCTGCAGTGGCGTCTTCGCGCTTGTAGTAACCCGGCGTCACCGACGTGCCGCGCAGCAGCAGTTCGCCAACGTGACGTTCAGGCAACTCTTCGAACGTGTCGGGATCGACAACCTTCATCTCCAAGCCCGGTACTGCTTTTCCGAGCAGGGGAAGCTCGCGAGCCAGGATGGCGTACTCGTCGGGGTCCGTGACCTCGATCGGCTTGGCGACTCGTTGGGTCTCGAGGACGATGCGGTCGACCGTGTCGGTTTGCAAGCCACGGCCACGCTTCGGGAACGATCCGGCGATTGCGACCTCGGCCATGCCGAACGCCGGGAAGACTCCGCCCTCAGGAAAGCCAAAGCGCTTGGCTTCGGCAACGAACGCAACGACCGCCTTCGGGTCGACGGGTTCCGCGCCCGAGAGCGCGAGCGTGAGGTGCGACAGATCGAGCCCCTCCATCCGCTTGAGCGCACGAGTCGCGAGTACCCACGAGAAATTGGGGCCGGCCGTTGCGGTGCACTTGTAGTCACTGAGCCACTGCATCCAGTTGCCGGGATGCGCCAAAAAATCTTGCGGCGCAGCTTGCACCAAGTCGATGCCCTTGGTCATGGGAATCGCGAGAAAGCCAACGAGACCCATGTCGTGATAGAGCGGCAGCCACGACATCATTGTTTCGTCGTGCTGGATCTCGGCTGCATCGAGGGTCGCGTCGACGTTGGCCGACAGCACCCGATCAGGGATCATCACGCCCTTCGGTTCGCTTGTCGACCCACTCGTGTATTGCAA
>CALAHA010000177.1 GCA_937891565.1 uncultured Ilumatobacter sp.
CTGCGACTTCAGCGCCGGGACGACCGTTGGCGCCGAATTTGGTAGCAGCAGCCTCGGGATCGGCGTCATGCACGATCTCGACGGCGAAATCGTGAGTCTCAGTGGCGAAACCTGGCGAATCCCTGTCGACGGCAAGCCAGTCGCCGTCGGCCCCAACGAGACGATCGCTTTCGGTGTCGCTGCTCACGGCGGCCGGCGCCACGCCCTGGATGTTCCCGACGGATCCGACGTCGACGGCATCGTCGCAGCGATCGACTCATACCTCAAGCGGGCGCATACCGATCACGAACAGGTCGTCTGCGCTGTTGAGATCGTCGGGGAGTTTTCCGATGTACTTGCCGCACCGTCGCGCCGCCAGATCATCAGGGTGTTTCGCTCGGCGAGGTAATCGATCGCGAGACGCGGTTCCGTTTCAGCCAGTGGCACGGCACCATGGATTGACGAACTGCACCCGATCACCGACAACGAGCGCGTGGACGCAGCCTTCGATATCGACTTTTCAAGGTATGAGGGGCCCTCTGGCTGACAAGCACATCAGAACGTGTCCTACTGATCGTCTAAGAATTGGCGCGAGGCGACTCGGCGCTGCAACGGCATCCTCGCCGCAGGGCAGTCAGAGTCGAATCAGCGACAAGCAGTTCCCATTGACCGAGCGTGGTCTTGTGTTTGTACCGCTCATGCAGGGGTGCGGCCTGCTTTCCGAATACGGCCTGCTATGTCGAGACCACAGCGCGCTACTCGTGTCACACGCGACGAGCGAGGAACGCGTAGCCGTAGACCTCGAACGAGCGTGCATTGACTTCGCCGATCGCGCCGCCGAACGTGTCGACCGCAGGTCCAATGGTGACGTGTTTGAATCCTGAGTCTTCAAGCATTTGTTGCCAGCCCGCACGGGGCAGCCCTCCGGCAATTCAACCAGTCCATAAATCAACGTCATGCATTGCCTCGAGAGGTACAGGTTGGCCGTTGGCGATATCGGCGAACTGCAGTACCCCGCCGGGGCGTAGCACCCTGAAGATCTCGGCAAACACGGCTTGCTTGTCAGCGCACAGATTGATCACACCGTTAGAAATAACGACATCGGCCCACCCACTTTCGACGGGCAAGGCTTCGGCCAGCCCTTCGCGAAACTCGACGTGGCCGAAGTTGAGTTGCTCGGCGGTATCTCGCGATTTGGTGAGCATCTCCGACGTCATGTCGATCCCAACGACAGAGCCCGTCGGTCCGATCTGCGTGGCGGCGATGAATGAGTCGAAACCGGCACCGGAGCCCACGTCGACGACATGCTCGCCCGGTTCGAGAGGGCGCAGCGAGAACGGGTTACCGACGCCGGCGAAAGACTCGACCGCTTGATCCGGCAGTGAATCAACGGCGGCTTGTTCATAGCCCAGACGTGCGGCGAGGGGACGGCCGGTGTGGAAGTGATGTGTGCCGTGAGGGTCGAGGGCAACATCTCGGTACTTTTCACGCACCTGGGTCCGCAACGTGTCGACATCTACGAGAAACTCTTCGGGCATGGTGTCCTCTTAGTGTTAGTCAAGGGTACGTCTTCAGTTATCGCACCCCACCTGGTCGAGGGTGCGCAAGCGTTCACGTTCCGCTGACCGTTACGGTCGCAGTTCCTGACCCATCCCTACGGCCGGGCGTAGCGGACACCGATTGGTGACCGCCCGCGATCACCGAGGAGGTCTGTAGTGACTCGTCGGCTTGCGAGCCCGTTGAGGACGTTGTCGACGTGAAACAGTTCGAGTCGGAGATGCCGCTGCAGCAGCGGCTGCCTGGTGACAGCGTGTACGACGTTCTCGTTCGAGCGGCCGATGAGTACGGCGATCGGATTGCGCTGACGATGGTGATGACGGGGGATGACGATGAACATTCTCGTCGCGTGAACTATCTGGAGTTGTTGGGGGTCGTTCGCCAGACCGCCAACTTGCTGTCTGGTCTCGGCGGTGAGCGACCCGGCGTGGCGTTCATGCTGCCGACGCTCATCGAGACGCATGCTGTCCTCTGGGCGGCTGAGACCGTCGGCTATGCGGTGCCGATCAACTTTCTTCTGCGGCCCGACCACATCCGAGGTCTGCTGGAAGCGTCTGACGCGAAAGTGTTGGTGACTCTGGGGCCACACCCAGCTCGACATCTGGAAGAAGTCGCTCGAGTTGCAGCGCCAGATGCATGACCTGACGTTGGTGCGCGTTGCGCCGCCGGGTACGGCACCCGTTGAGGGCGTCATCGATTTCTTCGATGCGATTGGCGATCAGGCTGCGGACCGTCTGATCTTCGACTCCCGTGGACACGGCGACGACGTCGCCGCCTACTTCCATACCGGTGGGACGACCGGTGTTCCAAAGCTTGCTGCTCACAGCCGCAACGGCCAGCTGACCGCAGCCTTCGGCTGTGCCGCGCTGATGAACCTCGGGCCCGACGACGTGCTGACCGGCACGTCACCGATGTTTCATGTAGCGGGCACGATTCTGATGGGTATCAGCACGTTCTTGGCTGGGTCAGAAATCGTGCTGATGTCACCGTCGGGTATGAGGAACCCGGCAATGGTGACGAATTTCTGGCAGATCTGTGAGCGCTACGGGAACACGCTTGGGTTTGGGGTCCCGACCGCGATCGGCGCGATCACCGACGTACCTCTCAGCGGGGCCGACATCAGCTCGGTACGCGGTGGTCTGACCGGGGCAGCGTCGCTCCCCGTTGCGGTACGCGAGAAGTTCGAGGCCGTTACCGGGACGAGGCTCAACGAGATTTACGGGATGACCGAGGCATCGGGCATCATCTCCTGCAATCCGTTCGAGGGCGAAGGAGGTTCCGGCTCGGTCGGCCTCCGTTCCCGTATACGACGGTCACCGTTCGTCGTTGCACCGAAGATGGGTCGCTCGGCGACCCGTGTGCGGTCGGTGAAGTCGGAGTGCTGACGGTCGGAGGACCAACCGTGTCACCCGGGTACCGCAACGAGAGCCAGAACGTGGGGACATTCGTCGCCGGAGAACTCAACAGTGGAGATGTCGCGTACACCGACGCTGACGGCAGGATGTACAACGCCGGTCGCTCGAAGGACCTCATCATCCGCAGCGCCCACAACATTGACCCGTTGATGATCGAGAACCCTCTGCAACGGCACCCGGCAGTTGCACTTGCCACTGAGGAGGAGCTGCGGACCTTCGCCGAAGCCAAAATCGGCGAACGGCCAGCCTGGCCCAAAGAGATCCGGATTATCGACGCGATCCCGATGACTGCGGTCGGCAAGATCTTCAAGCCGTCCCTGCGCGAAAACGCAGCTAAGCGAACCGTCCGAACAGTCCTTGTCGAACGGCACCTGGCGGGAGACGTCGTCGCAGGCGGTGGGCTACGCGCCATGAGCGTCACCGTCACCCTTGCTGACAGCAACCATGACGACGCCTCACAACTCCAAGAAATATTGGACGGCTACCTGTTCCAGACAACAATCAAGAGCTGATCCTGACGCCAAAGGACGCGCCGGTCACTGGGAATGTTGCTGCAAGGTGGTGCTAGGAAGCTGAGGAAACAAGCCAGGCCGTGACGACCACGACGAAGCTCAACATGATTGCCTCGGCAGTGATGATGGAGCGCAGTTGTTCGTGAAGTACCGGGCTGTCGGGGTCTGCGTCAAGCGCAGGGAGAAGGCGGAAATGGTTGTACGCGCCACCGACGAGTGCCAAGCCCGCAGCTGCAGTCTTGAGAAGAAGAACCTGGCCCCATTCGGTTCCCGTGACTTCGCCGACCGAGTCGAGTACCGAGACGGCCATGATCAGCCCGGCGACGATCACTGCGCCCACGGCGACGGAGGCGACCGAGGAGAATCGCAGGACGAGTTCGAGGGCTCGTGGAGCGACGCCCCGACGGTGTCGCATCCACATGACGGCAGCCATTGCGACGACGCCGCCCATCCAGACTGATCCGGCAACGACGTGCACGCTGTTGGCTATCGCGTGGAGCGGCCGGAAGCCCTCGGAAACGGTGTGCCCGTCGAACCAGAACGAAATCACTGCGGCGCCACAGCCGGCGAAGGCCAGCGCTGATGAGCGATCCGCAACCCATCGTCTGACCGGTTCCGTGGACGGGTTACGTGCACCGTCTGCAGCATGGGTTTGGTCGGTGGCCATTGCTTGACGTGACCGCGACTGCTTCGGTAATGCTCGTCGAGGCACCCGAGTAATCGCCTCCGTCGGCCTGTCGAAGGTATGTGCCGCAGCCCGCCGACGCGCCATGATCAGCCCGGGATCACTGAAGGCGTGCGGCGTGTTGTGCGGCCGATCTCGGGCTTCGCTGAGCGTCTCGTTCGGTGCGCGCTGGCGCACCGGCTGGTGGCGAGTCCGGGCGCTTATTGGGGCCCAGAAACCGCCGACTTCCTCGAGATCTCCGGTTGTGTTTGGCGCTGACGACAGGGGCTTGAGTTTGCGACGAGGCCGGACCGCGACAGTCGTCGTCGCAAGGCCGGCAGCGATTGCGAAACCAGCGAGTATCCGCAGGACCGTTGCAAAGCCAGGTGACGACGTCCAATAGTCGAGGATGGGCTCACCGGCGATTCGGGCGACGCCGCCGTACTCGATGGCTGCGCCGATGGTGATAGCGCCCCCAACGATCCTCACTCCGTTCACAAGCAACCGGATCTCGGTCAAGTCTCCGCGCAACGTTGTGACGGCGAAGGCAATCCCACCGATGGCCATTGCAATTCCGGCGAAGCTGAAGACCCGGCCGATTGTGGCTTGCGACTCGCCGGGTCGTGCCGAATCGACGACGAGAAAATCTTCCATCGACATCATCTCATCCATCGTCATCGAGCCGTCCATCGACATCGAGCCGTCGGCGCTCATCTGCGACATGTCTGCGTTGCTGGTTGCCGTTGTCTTGCCGTCGATCGTTGTTGTCGGCACGGACGCTGGTACTGCCCCTGCGGGTGATGGAGCCGAGACGGTGAACGAAAATGCGCCTTCGATCGGGTGGGCATCAGGGGCACGCACACTCCACTTCACCCCGATCTCAC
>CALAHA010000178.1 GCA_937891565.1 uncultured Ilumatobacter sp.
GTCATCCATGTCATCCATGTCATCCATGTCATCCATGTCATCCATGTCATCCATGTCATCCATGGCGGAGTGGTCGAGGCCTGCGGCGAGCGCGGCTTCGGTCGAACCGGCTTCGTCTTCAATGAAATCGACGCAGGCGACCTTGTTGTCCATGAACTCGGCGGGGTGGACCACGAAGGCCACGGCCTCGACACCGGCAATTTGAGCATTCTCGGCGGTCATGAAGCCGTTGCCGTCGTTGTCGCTCGTGAAGGCAAGGTGGATCTCGTTCGGGGGCGTGGTGGCGCCGCCGATCTCGAACTGGTAGTGATCTCCGGCGTTCCCGTCGGTGCAGGCCTGAGCGTGTACGTGGCTGATGTACTCGACGTTGGGTTCGAGGCCGGTCAGCTCGGTGGTCACGGTGGTGCCAGCGGTGTGGCGAGCGATCACCGCAGTGCCCGCAACGGCGTCGTAGCCGGCGGGCCGCGTGTCCATCAGAACAAACTCGCCGCGTGCGAGTGATGCTCCGGCAACGTCGTCGGCCGGGGTGGCGTCAGCGTCGCCCATGTTCATGTCAGCCATGTCCATGTCCATGTCAGCCATGTCGGCGCCGGATGAATTGGTATCGGAACCGCATGCGGCGAGTCCGAGTGCGAGCAGTGCGGGCACGGCAAGGCGCCGCGCGATTGAAGTCTTCATTGGAGGTCTCCTGTGTGTTGTTCGTGAATGGATGGCTGAGGCAACTCAGGCCATCGGTGGTCCACGAACACGGAGCTGTGCGCCGAGCACTGCGTCGACGAGAACGTCGACGCGCCAGTGCGGCAACTGCAGAGCAGCGGGGGAGAAGTCCGGCGCTTCGGGAACGAAGAACGCTTCGATGATTCGACGACCGGCGCTGAGTAGCCGAAGGGCAGCCCAGGCGACGAGCGGTTGCAGTGCAAGTCCGAGGAGAACGGGACTTGACAACAGTGAACTGGTCGAACCGGTGCTGATGCGTTCGCCGATTTCCATCGCTGCGAACAAGCCGACCTGTACGCCGGCCAGCAGCGCGAGCGACGGTGCACGGCCAGTGTCGCGTCGAAGAACTCGGACGGCTCCGAACCACGCAGCGGCGCAGAGCGCGATGACGACAATCGGGCCAAGGACACCGAAGTACTCGTGTGACACGACGCTCTCGCCGGTTTCGGCGAGGTAGCCGATTTCGTGCGCCGTCATCGCTCCCGCTGCTGCAAGCGCGGCGACCCCAAACGGATCGGCGCGCCGGGCAGAACTCATACTGTAAAGGCTAACTGCCTGGCTGGACACCGTGTGATCGGGCGCTTTGTCGTCGGTCACGTCAGGCGGCGAGTTGGTACTGGCCGTCGACGACGTGGAGGTGGACGACGTTCCAGGTTGATTGTTTGATCATTGCTGCCTCGATGGCGGTGCGTGCGTCGGGGTGGATTGATCGTTTGGGGAGTCGGGCTCGGATGATGTTGGTTTGGGTGCGTTGTCCGGTGGGGTGCATGTGTGTGCCGTTGGCGCGTGTTGTTTCGATGTGGTCGGTGGTGATTCGGGTTCGTGTGAGTTTTGAGCGGTGTTTGTATCGGTTGTGGCTGGAGCATTCGAGGCCGGCGTTGGTGAGTGAGGTGTGGCCGGTTCCGTTGGCGTATTCGTCGAGGTGGTCGATTTGGCAGTGTTCGGCGGGAATGTTGCAGCCGGGGTGGGAGCAGTGGTGGCCGAGGAGTTTGGCCATGGCTTTGATGGGGCCGGTGAAGAGTCGTCGGGTGCGGCCGTAGCTGATGGGCATGCCGGTGTTGTCGGTGATGATCGAGCGGATTCGGCCGTGGATGAGTGAGCGGACGAGTTCGTCGTTGCTGATGGGTGAGCCGGTGGTGGTTTCTTTGCGGCGTTGGGTGAGTGGTGGGGTGGCGAGGTCGGTGGGTGTGGGGATGAGTCCGGCTGCGGCGAGGGCATGTTCGGTGTCGTAGCGCGACGCAATGATGTTGACAATGGTGGGGATTGGCCCGATGGTGAGGTTGGCGTCAGCGGCTGTTTGTGCGGCGCGAAAAATGTTTTGGAGTGCGTCGCGGCGGCGTTGTTTGTCGGTGCGTGCAAGGAGTGATGTGGGGGCGTTTGGGCCGTGGGTGGCGTCGCGGGTTTGGCAGTCGAGGCGGAATTCGTGGTCGACGAATGAGTCGAAGATGGCAACCATTTCGGCGGTGTTGAGTGCGGTGCCGCCGCAGGCGCGCATGAACAGTTCGCCGCCGGCGTCGATGACGGTGGCGTCGCGGTGTTCGATGTTGTTGGCTGCGCGTTGTTCGGCGCCGTTGGTGTCAGCAAGTGTTTCCCAGCGGAGCCCGACGATGCGGAAGTCTTCGTATTTCAGTTGTTCGGCGGCGTCGAGCAGCGTGTTGACCGTGTTGACCGTGTCGGCCGTGCCGCTGGTGTCGGCAGTGGTGGTGGTGGTGTTGGTGAGTTGGTCGCCGACGCGTGGGTTGGCGCGGAGCCGGGCGAGTTCGTTGGCTTGGGCGGTGCCGATGTGGCCGTTGAGGAGGGCGTTGCCGGCACCGGTGACGGTGTCGAGGAGTGCTGCGACTTTGATGGTGCTGGCGGCTTGGTTGTTTGACCAGTTGAGGTTGGCGCGCAGGAATGCTTTGACTGAGCGGTGGCCGTCGTCGCGGAACAGGCCGCGTCGTTCGACTTCGCGTGTGATTGCGGCTTGTTCGGCTGCGATGCGGCGGGTGTCGAGTTCGTTGGTCCGTAGTCGTTCGATGAGTGCTGGATCGTCGGTGACGATCAGCTCTGCAACGAGGGACGAGAACATGTGAACAGTATATCGAACATATGTTCGTATAGCAAATCTGGAATTGGTATTTCTTCCCTCAGGCCGGGCCTCGCCCGCAATTGCCAGCAAGCAGGTGCGAGAGCGAGCGCAAAGGGTTCCGGCTGGCAGCTACTTTTGCGTTCCGCGGAGGTATTTGCCGACGATGCCGCGGCGGACTTCTTGGGTGCCTGCGCCGATCTCGAGCAGCTTGGCGTCGCGGTAGAGGCGGTTGACTTCCATCTCCCACATATAGCCAGCGCCGCCGTGGATCTGGACTGCCTCGTCGGCGGCCTCGCGCATCATTTTGGTGGCGTAGAGAATCGCTGCTGCGGAGTGGGCGTGCACGGCGCCGCGGCCGGCTTCTGTCTCTTCGGCTTCGGCGCACATGGCGAGCACTCGGTAGACGTAGGCCTTGGCGATCTGGACGCTGACCCACATGTCGGCAAGCTTGAACTCGATTGCCTGGAAGTCGATGATCGGCTTGTCGAACTGCTTGCGGGTAAGGGCGTAATCCAAGCTCAATTCGAGGCACCGCTCGGCCATGCCGACGGCCGCCGGTGCAAGGAAGATCCGCTCGACATCGAGCCCACTCATCACCACACCGACGCCACCGTTCAGTTCACCGACGATGTTCGCCGCCGGAACACGGCAGTCGTTAAACACCAGTTCGGCGGTGGGGCTCCCGCGGTAGCCCATCTTGCTGAGCTTCTTTGCAACTTCGAACCCGGGTGTGTCGGTCTCTAACACGAACGCAGTGATGCCGCGATGGCCGGCAGCGAGATCGGTCTTGGCGTAGACGAGGACGATGTCGGCGATCGGCCCATTGGTGATGTACGTCTTGGAGCCGTTGAGGATGTATTCGTCGCCGTCCTTGACTGCAGTTGTGGCCATCGAGCCGAGGGCGTCGGAGCCGGCGCCGGGCTCGGTCAGTCCGAGCGCACCGATGATCGAGCCGTCGCACATGCCGGGCAGGTAACGCTGCTTGATGTCGTCGTTCGCGTTGCGCATGATGTTGTTGCCGCACAGGTTGTCGTGAGCACCCCAGGTCAGCATTGCCGACGCGTTGTACTTGCCCATTGCCTGGCAGATGAGGCCCTGTTCGAACAGGCCGAGCCCTTGGCCGCCGTACTCCTCGGGCATGGTGATCCCGAGGTAGCCGTGCTTGGCAAACAATTGGAAGAGGTCGTTCGGGCACTCTTCGGTGTTGTCCATTTCGGCTGCGAGCGGGAGCAGTTGCTCGCGGCTGAAGCGCTCGGCTTCGTCAAGGATCTGCTGTTGGACGTCGTTCAGTTCGAAGGCGCCGGGGGTGAGGGTGGTCATGGTGATCTCCTGATCAGAAGGTGCCGGCTGCGGGGCCATCGGTGGCACCGCCGGCGAAGGCTTGAGCGATGTTCATCCAGGCGGTCGCGACGTCGCCGATGACTGTAAGGCCGGTGTCGTCGACGTGTCGACGCTGGGTAGTGACGAGGCAGAAGTCGACTGCTGGGCCGGCGATCGTGTCCGCTGCGTCGTCGGGGCCGAAGTCCCACGTGGCACCGGACGGTGAGGTCAGCGACACGTGAACCGGAGCTGACGGCGCCTCGAGTCGGCGATTGATGTAGCTCCACTTGTGCGTGATGAAGCCGAGTTGGGCGATGTGGCGAATGCGGTCGGTGTGTGGGCGTTCCGGTGCGTTGACGTCGTTCTGTTGCAAAGTGTCAACGATGTCTTGGCCGTGTGCCCACGCTTCCATCAGGCGCGCGGTGAGAAAGGATTTCGATCCCATCGATGGGCCGTACCAGATCACGCGATCCTGTTCGCCGAGCGATGCCGACGCTTCGGACAGCACGCCTCGGTTGGTGCGCCACGCGTGAAGCAAGTCCTCTGGAGACATCGCTCGGTAGTCGCCAAGGGTGGCGAGATCCATTGCGTCGTCAGCAGCATCGGGGCTCATCGTCGACATCAGTTCACCGGTGATCGAAGTGAACCGATCGGGGTCGCTGATGGCCAGCGCCGCGGTCCAGTCGAAGTAGGTGAGGTGGCCGATCTGGTCGGCGATCGACCAGCGCGGGCTCGCAGTAGCGAGCGCCCAGGCCTCGGGCTCGAGGTCAGCGATGATCGAGTCGAGGGCATCCTGCTCGGCGATCAGATCGGCACGAACCGTTTCGACGGTGGGGGCTGTGTCATTCATGTGGTCAGGCTTTCAGGTCTTGTCCTTGCGAAGCGAGCGGAGGATGATGTCGGTCATCTCGGCGCTCGCCTCGTCGCGGGTCATGTGCATGTCGGCAAGGATGCCGGGTTGGCTGAAGTACAGGCCAGTGCCGGCGAGCATGCCCGCTGCAACAGCGGGGGAGACGTCCCGGAATTCTCCGGATTCGATGCCCATTTTGATGAGTCCCTCGCTTACCGACATCACGTATCGGAAGTGGCGATCGAGTAGTCGGCGCGCTGCTGGGTCGTCGTCGAGGTCGTCAGCGAACGCTGCGGTGAGTCGCTGCAACTCGAGGGCGCCGTTGATGTACGAGCGGACCTGGTCGGCGATTGGAGCGTCATGGTCGAGCGTGTCGAGCGCGCTGCGCCCAACGCGATGCAGGAACCTGTCGAGAACCATCAGGACGAGTGCGTCTTTAGAAGGTGCCAGTTCGTACAGCGTTCGGCGTGAACAGCCGACAGCGCTCGCGAGCGCTGCCACCGTTGCAGTGGCGAAGCCGCGTTCCAAGAACTGCGTCTCGAGTTGATCGAGGATCTCGCGGTGTCGCGTGCCCAACCGCTCCTCAGCGCGTCGCGGCAGCAACGGTTGCGGTGCGGTACCAAAAGTCATGATCTGGTACCGTAACATCTGTCGGGCCTTCTCGCGAACGCCGAGTATCCGACAACACGTACGCAGAACAGTCCATCAGAACAGGAAACCACATGGCAATCGGCAGTGTGATCAAGAGCCGTCTCGACAAGAAGTCAGACGACTACAAGGCGAACCTCGCAGAAATGCAAAAGCTCTGGGACGTGGTCGCTGCCGAGATGGCGAACGTGCCCGGCATCGGCGGCCAGCGCTACGTCGACCGCCATCGTCAGCGCGGCAAGATGCTTGTTCGCGAACGCATTGAGAATCTGATCGATCCGAACACGCCGTTCCTCGAACTCAGCCCGCTGGCTGCGTGGGGGACAGAAGATCCGATCGGTGTCGGCATCGCGTCGGGCATCGGCACGATCGAGGGTGTCGAGTGCCTGATCACCGGTACCGACATGACGGTGCGCGGTGGTTCGGCCAACCCCACCACGTGGAAGAAGAGTCAGCGCTTCACCGAGATCGCCAAGGAAAATCGGCTGCCGGTCATCAACCTGAACGAGTCTGCCGGGGCCGATCTGCCCCGCCAAGCAGACCTGTTCATTCAAGGTGGCGCGAGCTTCCGCGACCTCACGCAACTGTCGCAGATGGGCATCCCGACCATCACGATGGCGTTCGGTCCCAACACAGCTGGCGGCGCCTATACGCCGGGCACGAGTGACTACACGGTCTTTGTCAAAGACAGGGCAACCGCCTACCTCGGTGGCCCGCCACTCGTGAAGATGGCAATCGGCGAAGAAGTCGACGAAGAGTCGCTTGGTGGTGCCGATATGCACTCCCGCACATCTGGTCTCTCCGATTTCCTGGCGCAAGACGAAATGGATGCGCTTCGCATCACGCGCCAGATCGTGAAGCATCTGCAGTGGAAAAAGCTCGGTCCGGGCCCGACCGAATCACCTGACGAACCGATCTACGACCCTGCCGAATTGTTGGGTTGCGCCTCGGCCGACGTACGCGTCCCCTTCGATATGCGCGAGGTCTACGCCCGGCTCCTCGACGGCAGCCGCTTCGAAGAGTTCAAGCCCCTGTACGGCGACAAGCTCGTGTGCGGCTGGGCGTCGATTCACGGGTTCCCCGTCGGCGTGCTCGGCAACAACGGCATCCTCTTTTCTGAGGAGGCCAAGAAGGGTGCGCAGTTCATCCAACTGTGCAACAAGACCAACACGCCACTCGTGTTCCTGCACAACATCACCGGCTTCATGGTCGGCTCGAAGGCCGAGCAGGGCGGCATCATCCGCAACGGAGCCAAACTCATCAACGCTGTGTCGAACTCGACAGTCCCGCACTTCAACTTGATGGTTGGGGCAAGCTACGGCGCTGGCAACTACGGCATGGCCGGCAAGGCCTACAACCCTCGTTTCATCTTTACGTGGCCGAACCATCGCATCGCTGTGATGGGCCCGAAGCAGCTCGCCGGTGTCATGGACATCGTTGCTCGCAACAGTGCCGCGGGTCGTGGAGTTGACGTCGACGAGGAAGCGTTGCAAGCACAAACTGCAGCCCTCGAAGCCCAGATCGAACACGAGTCGACGGCGCTGTATTCAACGGGCCGATTGTGGGACGACGGAATCATCCATCCGGCTGATTCGAGAACCGTTTTAGGCATGGCCCTATCGGCGGCGCACAGCAACGAAGTTGTTGGAGCCACGAGCTACGGCGTGTGGAGGCACTGAAATGACTGCATCAAACGAAATCACCGGGTCAAACGACCAGTGGGCCCCGCAAGAGGGCACCGAGCCGGTGCAGCAGCGGCCAATCAACAAGTTACTTATTGCTAACCGCGGTGAAATCGCCGTCCGCATCGCGCGAACCGCGCACCGGCTCGGCATGGGAACTGTTGGGGTGTACTCCGAGCCTGACGCCAACGCACTGCACGTCGACAGTGTTGACGTCGCAGTAGCACTCGGCGGCGAAACCGCAGCCGAGTCGTATCTCCGCGGCGATGCGATCATCGCTGCTGCCAAGGCAACCGGTGCCGATGCGATTCACCCGGGCTATGGCTTTCTCGCGGAGAACGCGGCCTTTGCCCAGGCCGTCGAAGACGCCGGCTTGATTTGGGTCGGGCCGACGCCCGAGCAGATCACATTGCTCGGCGACAAGGTGGCGGCCAAGCGTGCCGCCGTAGAAGCTGGCGTGCCAACCACCCCGATCTGGGAGATCGGCGATGATGG
>CALAHA010000179.1 GCA_937891565.1 uncultured Ilumatobacter sp.
GTTTCAGCATGAACTCTGCGCGCTTCGCGAAGCTGATGGCAAGCGACAGCGACTCGCTCGACCTCGACGAAGTATCACTCATCATGTCTGGGGTCCTGCAGCCGGGTCTCGACGAGATCGAGTGGCTCGCCGCGCTCGAATTGCTCGCAGCCGAGTGCCAGACGCCGACACCGGAGGGCATCAGCCGGTACCTCTTCGGCGAGCTCGGCTTCACTGGCAACCGTGAGGCCTACTACGACTGGCGAAATTCATGCCTCGACCGCGTCATCGCCACACGCACGGGCATCCCGATCAGCCTGTCGATCCTGATGATCGAAGTCGGTCGGCGCCTCGGCGTTGAATTGCAAGGTGTCGGTATGCCCGCTCACTTCCTGGTCAAGGCAGCCGACAACGACGGCGTCTTCTTCGATCCGTTTGACGGTGGCCGCCAGCTCGATCGCCGGCAAGCTCGGGAGCTGTTCGAAACGATTACTCGCGGTCAAGCTCCCTGGAGCGAGTCGCACCTCGACCCAACGCCGAACCGGGCCATTGTCATCCGGATGCTGAACAACCTCAAGGCGGTGTTTGCTCGCCGGTCTGACGAGGTGCGATTCGCCTTAGTGATGCAGCTTCGGTCGCAAGTGCCTGAGCTCGCAGTGCTCGAAGCTGACGAGTTCGACAGCGCCAATGCCATTTTCAACTGACATCACATCACAGGCACAAGCAAGACAGGAGCTCGCGTGATCGACCGCGACATCAAGCAGTGCCTCGGCCAAATGATGAAGGCGGTGCAAGTAATCGGAGCAGCCCACGGCGGCGTGCAACGGGCATACACCAGCCACTGGTTGAGCCAGGTCAGTTTTGAGGAACCAATCGTGATGGCGAGCGTCTCGCCGAAGCACGACACCTACCCGCTGATGATCGGGTCAGGCCAATTCGCTGCAAGCCTGCTCGCTGCCGACCAGATCGTCGAAGGCCAGTACTTCAGCTACCCGGGTCGCAGGTTCGAATACGTTGCCCCGGAGTTCTTGGAAGAGTGGCCTGGGCTCCCTGGTGGGCCACCGGTCGTTCCGAATTCGCTTGCATGGTTGCGGTGCGAAATATTCCAGCAGGTCACGATGCAAGACCACGAGCTGTTGTTTGCCCGTGTCGTCGAGGTGTCGCCCGGCCGCTTAAAGGATCCGCCGCTGCTCTACTCGAGCCGGCTTGGATGGCGCGCTGCTGGAGGCAAGGCTCGTGAACCAGGCGTCAGTATCCGCGACGAGCTTCTCGCCCGGGTCGACGCCGCACACCGCGACTGAATCGAAACGCGATCGATCACTGCGACGGTTGTGCCGCCGAGTTGTGCTGTTCGAGCATTTCGTTGCGATAACTGTGGGTCCCGTCGAAGCGTCCGACGAGGTACTCGCCGGAAACGAGTGGTTCGTGTGTCGGCTGTTCGCCGTTGGCAAGGCAGCTCTCTAGGGCTTCGATCCGAAGGTGATAGGGCGGCGTCACAAACAACGGTGACGAGTAGCGGTCCTGGTTCGGCGGGTTGACAACGCGGTGCGGGTTGGACACCCAGCGGCCGTTTGTCCAGATGGCCATAAGGTCGCCGAGGTTGACGACGAGATGTCCGTCAGGGACCGCCACGTCGGTCCATTCGCCGTTTCGCTGGCGTACCTGCAACCCGCCGATGCCGTCATCAGCAAGCACGGTCAATGTCCCGTAGTCAGTGTGTGCGCCACAGCCCATCTGGCCTGGTTCGGGCGTGAGCCGATCCATCGGCGGGTAGTGGATCATCCGGAGGTGGTACATCGTTTCGCCGGGTTGGCTGATGAAGAACTCGGCGTCGAGCCCGAGCGCCACGGCCAGCGCTCGCTGCATGCGAACAGCAGCCTCGGTGACCGCAGCGCGGTACGTCTCCCACACCTCGCGGAAGCCGGGAATGTCAGGGTATTGGTTGGGTCCGTGCAGGGGAGTGCCCGCAACCACTTCGGGATGATCGAGTGCGTGGTCGACAGCGAAGTCGAGCGTCTCCTTCATATCGCCAGCGAGAAATGTGCCGACCGTGTCTTCGTCTTGCGCTCCGATGGCGCCTTCGAGAGTTTCTGCAGCAAAGCCGCCGTAGCCCCGGTGGTACGGGCTGTTGGAGATGGCGATCTCTTGTTTCTTTGCTTCAGGCTGATCGAAGAATCGACGGATCATGTCGAAGAACGCCCGGCGCACTTCGGTACTGACGCCGTGGCCCACAACGGTCAGGAAACCGACGTCGCGAAGCACAACATCGAGACGCGCCGCTGTGTCTCGGGCTTGCGGCGACTGGGCATCTGCTCCGGTTGCAAACGGTTCGAGGTCGATGGCAGGGATTGCTCCGTGGGCGACAGTGTCGGACATGCCGACGACGGTATCCGAGGAATTCCAGACGCTCCATTTCGAACCTGGTTGCAGAGGACAACTACCGTTCGCACATGAGCATCCTTGAGGAAATCAGTGCACTGACCGCCGACGAGCAACGGGTGGTTGACCTCACGAACGAGCTGCTCGAAAGTTTCCCGCCTGCCGATACGGCGACACAGACGTTCCTCGGCGAACAGTTCGACCGAGGCTTGGCCTGGGTGAACTTTCCTGAAGGCAATGGTGGTCTCGGGCTGAACCCGAAGCTGCAAAAGTTGGTCAACGAGCGGATCTTCGGAGCTGGCGGACCGAACGCGATGTACCGCAATCCGATCGGCCACGGCATGACCGGCCCGACGGTTGTTGCCTGGGGGAGCGACGAGCAGAAGGAGCGCTACCTCCGTCCGTTGTTCACCGGCGAAGAGATTTGGTGCCAGCTGTTCTCTGAGCCCGGCTCGGGTTCTGACTTCGCAGGCCTCTCGGCCACTGGCGTTCAAGACGGCGACGAATGGGTCTGTAATGGCCAAAAGGTGTGGACGACGCTCGCCCATCTCTCGCGCTTCGGGCTCCTCGTTGTTCGCACCGACCCGCAGGCTGTGAAGCACGCCGGCCTCACCGCGTTCGTTGTCGACATGCACGACCCGAGTGTCGAGATTCGGCCATTGCGTCAGATGACCGGCGAGGCCGAGTTCAACGAGGTGTTTTTCACCGACACGAAGATTCACGAATCCGAAATGCTCGGCAAGGCCGGCGACGGTTGGCGCGTCTCGCTGACCACGCTGATGAACGAACGCCAGTCGATCGGTGGCGGCATGCCCCAGCGCGGGTCGGGCACCATTGCCGGGTTGATCGATGCGTGGGCTGCGGCGCCTGACGATCGCAAGGATGCTCCCGCCCGCGACGACGTGATGAAGCTGTGGTGCCGTGCCGAAGTGGTTCGTCTCACCAACATCCGAGCCAACCAGAACCGCAAGATGGGCGACCCTGGGCCTGAGGGTTCGATCGGCAAGATGGCCGGAGCGATCCTCAACATTGACATCCACAACGCAGTCATGAATCTGCTCGGCGCCGACGGCCTGCTCTATGGCAGCTATGAAATGATCCGTCCCGAAACGGCAATGGCCTCAGACACGCAGCAGAAGGCGTTCCTGCGCAGCCGTGCAAACACCATCGAGGGCGGCACGACCGAGATCATGGCCAACATCCTCGGCGAACGCGTCTTAGGCCTCCCCGGAGACGTCCGCGTCGACCGCGACGTGCCGTGGGCCGAAGTCCCCCGCAACTAAGAGTTACGCATGGGGTCAGGCCCCTTTCGCAACTATTCGAGCAGGCTGGCGAGGACTTCGCTGGCGGCAAGGTTGCGATCGTCCATGGCTGGACGGTCGAGCAGCGTGCCACCGAGCATGACTGTCGCCGCGGATTCGATCGACGCCTGCAGATCGCGGATGTTGCGCGGCGGCGGGAAGTATTCGTCTTCGTCGGTGACGTTGACCAGTTCGACTCCGTTGATGGGATCGAGGAAGTCGATGACCTCTTCGACCAGTTCTTCCGGTGCCGAGGCGCCAGCGGTGACGCCGACGATTCCACTGATGTCGTCAGGGAGTTCGGTCACCGAGTTGATTCGGTAGACACGCTCGCAGCCTTCTTCTCGTGC
>CALAHA010000180.1 GCA_937891565.1 uncultured Ilumatobacter sp.
CCGCCAAGAGTTTTTCGTCGTGGCCTGCATCGCCTTCCATGACAAGGACGCCGACGGGTCGGCAGTTGATGTCGTCGGGCGGCGTGTTGCCAGTGGGGATCTTGTCGAGCCGCATGACGTCACAGTACGCCACGCACCCGCCGGTGTTGTGGTCCGCTCGACCGTGTAGACCAACCAGATGGAAGTTGCCGAGCCGAGCGAGTCACCCCGAGCACTGCAGCTTGCGGCCCGCGTCGAGAAAATGGATCTGCCCACCACCGCACAGATCTGTGTAGTGGCCGCGCTCGCCACTATCGAGTTGCTGGACGACGAGCGAAGCCAGCCGGGCGGCGAATGGCATGAAGCCGTCGCTGCCTGGAACGGCGACCGGATCCGCAAGATCGTCCGCCGTGGCCGTGCATCAGCCTGGCGTCGAGCCCAAGAACCCGCTGGGGTGACTGCCGAGCGAGGCGGTGTGGAAGTGCGTGCCTTCGTTCCCAGTCGTCTGGACGAGGCTCCGGAACAGCTCGCCAAGCTCCAGATCCAGTCGTCGCCACTCGACGAAATTGAACCGATCGATGTCCTGCCAGACGTTTTCGGTCTGGTCATTGCCGTGACGCCGATGGTCGAGATGTCGTGGGGCAAGCAGGCTGCGCAGTGCGCCCACGCTGGCCAGTGGGCGTGGATGCGCTCCGACGGCGAGGTGGTGAGCCGATGGGATGCTGCGGGCAGGCCAATCACTGTGGTGCATCCGGATCGACGCCTGTGGGACGCGCTTGCTGAGAGCGCTCCCGTGCAGATCCACGACGGTGGATTCACCGAGATTCCGGCCGGCACAAAGACGGCGCTGGCTTGGTGGGTCGAACCGTTTTGACATGCCCGCATGTTCGCGGCGAACGATGTGGTCAAATGGCCGCGTGAACCGGGTCGAGATTGTCCATGACAACTTCTTACGACGAGTCGCTCAGGGCGACCTCCCGGAGCGGGTTGGTACAGCGACGCTCGACGATGCACAGCTCACTGCTGACGAACTCGTATCGCTCTTTGAGGCGCAGGTGCTCAGCCGGCACCTCGACCGCGCGGCGCGAGACATGCAGGCCCGCGGATTCGGCTTCTACACGATTGGTTCGTCCGGGCACGAGGGGATGGCAGCAGTTGCTGGAGCACTGCGCCCAACCGACATGGCCTTCGTCCATTACCGCGATGCTGCGTTCCAGATTGCGCGATCTGGCCAGGTCGGCGTCGACCCGATGCGCGACATGTTGCTCAGCTTCACCACGTCCATCGACGACCCGATTTCGGGTGGTCGGCACAAGGTGTTGGGCTCGGCCGACCTGGCAATGCCACCGCAGACGAGCACGATTGCATCGCACCTTCCGAAAGCGGTCGGCACGGCGTATTCGATCGGCCTCGCCAAACGGGTGAAGCCGGAGCATCAGGTTTTGCCCGACGACTCGGTGGTGATGTGCAGCTTTGGTGATGCCTCGCTCAACCACGCGAGTGCTCAAGCGGCAATCAACACCGCCGGTTGGACGGCGTATCAGGGCGTTCCGCTGCCGCTGATCTTCGTATGCGAAGACAACGGGCTGGGTATTTCGGTGAAGACGCCGGCCAACTGGGTTTCTGCATCGATGTCGGGCCGTGCCGGCATCGAGTATGTCGCCGGTTCAGGGCTCGATCTGCTCGATGCAACAGTGGCGACGCAACGCGCCGCGCACGTTGCTCGACGGCAACGCCGGCCCGTGTTCTTGCACCTCTCCTGTGTCCGTCTGTATGGCCATGCTGGTGCCGATGTGGCGTCGAGTTATCTGTCCATGGAGCGCATTGAAGACGATGAGGCGAACGATCCGCTGCTGCACACTGCTCGGCTACTCGCTGAGTTCAGCGATCTGTCGCCGACCGATGTGCTCGATCGTTACCGGAGTGTCGGCGCCGAGGTCGATCGGGCGGTGGACGCCGTGGCCGGTACACAGCGGCTCCAAACGGCCGACCAAGTGATGGCCAGCATTGTCCCGCCCCGGCGGATAACCGAGTCCGCCACGGTGCTGAACGTCAAAGATCGGGCCGAAGTGTTCGGCGCGCACGAGATGCGCCTGATGAGCGAACCTCAGCATCTGGCAAAGTTGCTGAACTGGGCGTTGACCGACGAGTTGCTGCGGCACCGCGAGATCGTCCTTGCGGGCGAAGATATCGGGGCCAAGGGTGGCGTGTACGGCGTGACCCAGCGGCTCCAGAAGCGGTTCGGCGCCCATCGGGTGATCGACACCATCCTCGACGAGCAGTCGATTCTTGGCATGGGCATCGGCCTGGCGCACAACGGGTTCATTCCAATCGTTGAGATCCAGTTTCTCGCGTACTTGCACAATGCCGAGGACCAACTGCGCGGTGAGGCAGCAACGCTGCCGTTCTTTTCGAATGGGCAGTTCACCAACCCCATGGTGGTCCGCATTGCTGGCCTCGGATACCAGCGCGGCTTCGGTGGCCACTTCCACAACGACAACTCGATCGCAGTGCTTCGCGACATTCCGGGCCTTGTGATCGCCTGTCCGTCGAACGGCGTCGACGCTGTGCTGATGTTGCGGGAGGCCGTGCGCCTGGCACGAGAGGAGCAGCGCGTCGTCGTCTTCCTCGAACCGATTGCTCGGTACATGACTCGAGATCTCCATGCAGACGGCGATGACCGGTGGGCAGGCCGGTATCCCGACATGATTGTCGAGCCGATCACGATGGATCGAATTGTGGTGCGCGGTACCGGTACCGACGTCGCCATTGTCACCTACGGCAACGGGGTGTTTTTGGCCGAACAGGCTGCGGAGATTTTGCGGTCCAAACACGGCGTTTCCTGCCGAGTTGTCGACAT
>CALAHA010000181.1 GCA_937891565.1 uncultured Ilumatobacter sp.
GTGTGAAACTCGATCCAATTCGTCACATCGACAGTGCCCGCTACTGGCGAATTCCAGGGGCGCACGAACCGGCACACCACGGCGTCGGGATGATGTTCGACCAACTCGGGAAGCACATGCGGGGCGTCGTCGAGGTACATGTCGCATGCAACTTCCGGCTTGGTGAAAGTCAGATGCACTTCACGCGTTGGGATCTCGTTGTCGGCAAGCCAGTGCATTGTTTCGTGGACGGCCCAGTCGGGCTTCGTTGACACGATCACGATCCTGTGGCCTTCAGCGTCTAGCGCCCGGAGCGTCTCCAACGCACCGGGCAAGAGGTTCAGGTGGCGAAAAATCGACGGTCGGTTCTTGTTGCCGCGTGCCCAGGCCCAGAAGGCCTCCATGTCATCAAAACCACCGAGGCCGTGGAGGCCGTCCCACATCGTGACCATGTCGGCGGTCAACGTTCCACCGAACTCGGCGTTGTGGAGCGCGGTCCACCCGGCGTTGAAATCGGCGACCACTCCGTCAAGATCGATACCGAGCCGGAGTGCGGGGTTTGACATCTCGACATGGTCTCATCTCTCCCGCCGACTGCGTGAACTCTCAGCCTGACCGTGGTCTGAGTTTGACATCCGTCACATCCGCGCACGAAGCTGCGAGCCGCGATTCCAAGGGGGCAGAATGAAACAATTGACCGGGATGGACGTCAGCTTCTTGCTGATGGAAACAGCGAATACCTATGGCCATGTCAATGGGTTGTCGATTTACGAGCGGCCGTCGCCTGGCTTCGATCCGTTCACGGAAGTTCGCAAGCGGCTCGGGATCATGGTGGGCCACCTCGAACCACTCCGACGCAAGGTCGTTGAGGTGCCGTTCGAACTCGATCGGCCGTATTGGGTTGAAGACGCGGACTTCGATCTTGACTTCCACGTTCGCCATATCGGTCTCGCCCCGCCCGGAGCTGCTGACCAACTCGCCGAACAGGTGGCGCGCATTGTCGGTCGTCGAATGGATCGGGCTCGGCCATTGTGGGAGGCCTATGTGATTGAAGGCCTCGCCGATGGTCGTTGGGCGCTGTTGCAGAAGACCCATCACGCCACGATCGACGGCGCCTCGGGCGTGATCATGTTGAAGATGTTCACCGACGATTCGCCTGACGCGATTTACCCGCTCGAACACCGCGAATGGGTTGGTGAGCAGCCGCCGAGCCGCGCCGAGATGCTGCAAGCCGCGGCGCGGAACCTTGCGATCAACCCGGTTAAGGGCATGCGCCTCTCGCTGAGCGTGCTGCGTGATCTTGCCGATTCGATGGGCGTAACGAGCGTGAGCGGGCTCGCAACGCAAGTCCGTAGGACCCTCGGCTCGATCACCGCAGGGCACCCCGGCGATTCGAGTTCGTCGGTGAGCTTTCCGCTGACGCCTGCACCGCCGACGCCGTGGAACAAGTCGGTCACGCCGCACCGTCGGTTCGCAATGCGGTCCGCTGATTTGCCAAACCTCAAACGTTTAAAAGACGCCACCGGCGGCACCTTGAACGATGTCGTTATGGCGATTTGCACCGGAGCGCTCCGCCAGTACCTGATCGAGAAAGACCAACTGCCCGAGGGGCCGTTGCGAGCCATGGTGCCCGTGTCGATCCGAACAGGTCAGGAAGAGGATCCGTGGACCAACCGCGTGTCCGCCATCGTTGCCGACCTGCCCACGTACTGCGCCGACCCGGTCGAACGCGTTGCGTTATGTCGAGACGCGATGAACGCGGCAAAGGGCCAGCTCGACCTGGTGCCCGCCGACACGCTCGGCCGCGCGGCGGACTACACATCCCCGGTCGTTGCGGCCTCGGCGATTCGGCTGGTGTCACGACTCAAACTCGCCGATCGAGTGAATTCGCCGATCAACGTCGTGATCTCGAACGTGCCAGGGCCCCGCGAGGCGCTCTATTTTTCCGGAGCCAAGCTCGAGGCCTACATCCCGGTCTCGACGATCTCTGACGGCGTCGGCTTGAACATCACGGTGCACAGCTATGAAAACCGCCTCGACTTCGGCCTGATCTCCGATCGTGAGCTGATCCCGGACCTCTGGCACCTCGTCGACCTGCACATCGATGAGATTGCTCGCCTGTTCGAGGCGACTGGTGCCGAATGGGCAGTCGAGCCCAGCCCGAAGATGATGCGTAACGGTGGTGACGGCGTCGAGGCTGTCCCGGCGAGCAGCGGGGTCGTCAACGAGATGATCTCTGATCGCGCTACTGCGACAATGCAACAGCGCAAGCGATCCGCTGCCAAAAAAGCTCCCGTCAAGAAGAAGGCTGCGGCAAGGAAAGCTGCCGCAAAAAAAGCTGCCGCAAGGAAGAAGTAGTCCGACCGCCACTGTCACACCGAGCTGACCTCGGTGTGACACGGTCTGACCTCGGTGTGACACGGTCTGACAGGACGGCGATTGCTACTGCGTCTTCCAGTCGGGCCTGGGTGTCCAGACCTGGCCGGTGGGGTCGGTGCGCAGCTCGACGACGCGCAGATCGCCGGTGAACTCGAACGTGCCTTGGTAGTGCTCGTATGCGACTGGCGTCCCCCAACTCTTGCCGATCGCGAAGCCTTCTTGCACCATCGAGTAGCCCATCGGCGTGATCCGCATGCGTTCGTTTGTGGCAACCACGGCGCCGTCGACCGTCATCACTGCCCGCCCCCATCCTTGCTCGATGGGTTTGTAGTCGACACGTACCTCGATCGGCTGTCCGGTGGGGAGCGGCTCGGCGCTGACGAGTTCAGACATCTCGATCTTCAACACGTTGTGGACATAATGGGCGCGACCGTTCTGGACGAAGAATGACCAGCCGGCCAGCTCGCCGCCCTGGCAGACCAGCACACCCGTATCGCCATCGGAAAGCGTGAGGTGGGCCGCGACCGAGTGCGGGCAGTTGAGGATGAGGGGAAGTGACGGGTTCGGGATCGGCGTGCTGTCTGGGAAGTAGCGGTACACATCTCGGTCCTCCGATGCGGTTGGTCGCAGCGGGTCGATGAATCGCTCGCGGCCGCGGTCGTCGAGCGGCAAGACGTTGTGCGCACGGGCCTCGTCCCACCAGAGCGCGATCAGCTCCGCAAGCTTCTCCGGATGTTCGCGGGCAAGGTCGTGGGCCTGGCTGTAGTCGACGTCCTGGTGGTACAGCTCCCACGGATCATCGGCCCAGTCGGTCCCGGGTCGGTGCCAAGTGACAGCAGTCCACCCGTCGTGCCAGATCGCTCGACTACCCAACATCTCGTAGTACTGCGTCGTCTTGACGTTCGGGGTGTCGCCGTTGCTGATCGTGGGTGCGAAGCTGTGCCCTTCAAGCGGCTGTTGATCGACGCCGTTGACTCGCGTCGGGACCGGCAGCCCAGCCATGTCGAGCAACGTCGGATACAGGTCAGTGATGTGGTGGTACTGGGTGCGAATCGCGCCGTGGTCGGCGTCGGCAATTTGTGCCGGCCAGTGCACGATCATCGGGTCGGTGTTGCCGCCGCGGTGCGTGTCGCGTTTCCACCTTTGGAACGGTGCGTTGCCCGCCTGACTCCAACCAATCGGGTAGTGCGGATCGGTGTGGCGGCTGCCCATGTGAGGGATGTCGTCGAGCATCTCGTCCACATCCATAAACATCATGTTGCGGAACCGCTCGGTGTTCGTCGTGCCGTGGTTGCCTCCTTCGGCCGAGGCGCCATTGTCTGACAAGAAGATCACTGCGGTGTCGTCTGCGACACCCATTTCGTGCAGTGCGTCCATCAGCCGACCGATCTGCGCATCGGTGTGATCGACGAAGCCGCAGAACGTCTCCTGCAGGCGGGCGTAGAGGCGCTGCGCATCGGCGTCGAGCGAGTCCCACGCTGGCACGGCGTTGCTGCGCGGCGGGAGGTCGGTTCCCTCGGGGATGATGCCCATTTCCAGCTGGCGTTCGTAGGTGGCCTGGCGATGGACGTCCCACCCATCGTCGAAACGGCCTGCGTAGTGGTCGATGAATTCGGGTGGAGCGTGGAACGGGCAGTGCGGCGCGCCGAAGGGGAGGTAGAGGAAGAATGGCCGGCCCGACGACACCTGCTGCTGGTCGCGCAACATGCGGATCGACGCGTCGACGATGTCTTCGCTGACGTGGTAATCGTTCGTCGATCCGTCTGGGTTCTTCCTGCCGGTGGTCGGGGTCTCGACGCGATGGTTGTCGACGGTGAGCATCGGATGCCACTGGTCGACCTCGCCGGGCAGGAAGCCATGGAAACGTTCGAAACCGAGCCCGATTGGCCAACGGTCGAAGGGGCCAGCAGCGGTCTGCTCTGAGGTCGGCGTCAGGTGCCACTTGCCGGCGCAGTAGGTGGAGTAGCCGGTCTGTTTCAGCACTTCAGCGATCGATGCAGCGCTCTTCGGCAGGAACGCATTGGCGCCGGGGAAGCCGCTTGCCATTTCGGCAATGGTGGCGAAGCCGACCGAGTGATGGTTGCGGCCTGTAAGTAGCGCAGCGCGGCTCGGCGAGCACAATGCAGTCGTGTGGAAGTTTGTGTACCGCAACCCCTTGTCGGCAAGTGCCGAGAGGTGTGGCGCCTCGATCGGGCCGCCGAAGCAGGACAGCTGTCCGAACCCGAGGTCGTCCACCATGATGACAATGATGTTCGGAGCGCCAGCCGGAGGCCGGAGCGGCGGCGGCCAATCTGGAGTCGACTCGGCATATGTGTCGTTGGCAACGCCGCGGAACGGAGTCGGCTCAGGTGGGAGCTGGTCCATTGGCGGATTTGAGATGTCGTCCATTCAGCCCAGCGTGCCAGACCTTCGTGCTTTGACTGAACGTGTACTACGTTGATTTTTTCGATACATCGTGGCGGGATGACTGGGGAGTGGATGGTAACGAAAACAAACATCAGCGCACCGCCGGCATGGATGCTGGCACTCGAATACCGGGCATTCAGCGAGCGCATCGCAATGAGTGCAGCGCTCCCGCTGCTGAAGAGGATGCCGAAGGGCGACAGCCACCACGTGATCGTGCTCCCTGGGTTTACTGCTGGCGACGGATCTACCAGGCCGCTCCGGCACTTACTCCGCGACCTCGGCTACCACTCCCACGGCTGGCGCCTTGGGAGCAACCTTGGGCCGACGCCAGAGATTCTCGAAGGCCTCGGTGCGCTGCTTGAACGCGTGTATGCACAGGCGGAAGCGCCGGTGTCGATCGTTGGTTGGAGTCTCGGTGGCATCTTTGCTCGCGAGCTGGCACGTGCCGCCCCCGACAAGGTTCGTCAGGTAATCACCCTCGGTAGCCCGATCCAGATGGTCGCCGAAGACGGTTCCTCAGCGCAGATACTTTGGAAACGTCTCCAGCGGCTGCATTCGCCGGACTTCGCTACGTCTCGGAGCGTGCGCGCTGGCTACCTCCCGCACCTCGAGGTGCCGTCGACCTCGATCTACTCGAAGACCGATGGTGTGGTGCACTGG
Organism: uncultured Ilumatobacter sp.; assembly: GCA_937891565.1. Classification (GTDB taxonomy): domain Bacteria; phylum Actinomycetota; class Acidimicrobiia; order Acidimicrobiales; family Ilumatobacteraceae; genus Ilumatobacter_A. The sequence goes on from CALAHA010000181.1 coordinate 5,425, forward strand.
CAAACGGCACTCACGCGTCGCACCGAACATGCCGAGAACATTCGTGTCTACGGGAGTCACTGCGGCCTCGGATTTAACAATGCTGCGCTGTTCGCTGTTGCGGATCGGCTTGCTCAGGCCGAGGGTAAATGGAGTCATTTCCGGGCGCCGCTCTGGATGCGCGGCGCCTACCCGTGCTCCGACGACCTCGACGTCGATCGCCTCCCCGGCGACGGCATCTCGGTCGCCTGAGAGCGATGGAGGGCTGGCTCTCGTCGAGCAGATGATGGGGTTCGTTACAAACTCGATGTCGACACTTTGATCGTCACAGTTTGGTCTGACCGAAGTGTGACGCTTCGGGCTGTCGAACATGAAAATTGCGGGTCGATGTTCA
>CALAHA010000182.1 GCA_937891565.1 uncultured Ilumatobacter sp.
AGCGGCGTCACAGCGAAGGTCACAGCGGCCGCCACCAACCCGATCACCACGTATGACCCAATAGTTGGCACGAGACCCGATCCTACGCACACGGCCACCACAGACCCTGCCCAGCAGCCCACTCCGCCCCTCCCTGAACGTTTGCGTCGATGGTTCCGTTGGACTGTCCCCGGAAACGTCGACGCAAACGCTGGGCTTTCCGGGTCGCTGGGGTTGCCGGCTCATCGAAGACCTCATAGTCGACTCAGGTGGACATTCGATGCTGGAACGCCGATTCGTCGAGTTGGTTCGCCGACACCGCTTGCCTCGTCCATTGACGCAGGTCGTGCACCGCAAAGGCGCACGTCACGGTGCGCGCGTCGACTCCTTGTTCGAGGAACAGCAGATCGTGATCGAAGTCAGCGGACAGCACGGACATTCATCGCCAACGGATCGGGCCAAAGACGCCCAACGTCGCAACGAGCTCCAGGATCTGGGCGTGCTGGTGTTCGAGTACACCTACGCCGATGTCACCCAACGAGGTGCGATGGTCGCCCGAACGCTGCGCGAACGCCTGCGATGATCCGTTTGCGTCGAGATTCCGAAGGACCGGCCAACCGGTTCTTCGACCCAAACGTGCGGGGAGGTGTGGTGAGACGGGAGTCAGTAGGCGGGGAATTTGGCGCAGAGGGTGGCCACTTCAGCCTTGATGGCGGCCAGTACCTCGGTGTTGTCAACATTGCGCAGCGCACGAGCGATGAGTTTGGCAATCTCGGCCATTTCCGGCTCCCGCATGCCCTGCGTGGTGACCGACGGGGTGCCAATCCGCACGCCGCTGGTGACGAACGGGCTGCGCGGGTCATCGGGGATCGTGTTCTTGTTGAGCGTGATTCCGGCCTCATCGAGCGTGGCCTGCGCGACCTTGCCGGTCAGCTCAGCGTCGAACGGTGTGAGGTCGACGACCATCATGTGGGTGTCAGTGCCGCCAGAGACCAGCCGGAAGCCCTCAGCCGCCAAGGCCGCAGCGAGCGCTGAAGCGTTCGTCACGATCTGTGCTGCGTACTCCTTGAACGACGGGTCCATCGCTTCACGGAACGCAATCGCCTTGCCAGCAATCGCGTGCTCAAGCGGACCGCCCTGCCAGCCCGGGAAGACGGCCTTGTCGATCGCCTTCGCGTGTACTTCCTTCGAGAGGATGCAACCGCCACGCGGGCCGCGGAGAGATTTGTGTGTCGTGAAGGTGACAACGTCGGCGAACGGCACCGGGTTCGGGTGCGAACCGCCAGCGACCAGGCCGGCGAGGTGTGCAATGTCGAACATCAGCAGGGCGCCGACCTCGTCGGCAATCGCCTTGAACGGCTCGGGGTCGAGACGGCGGGGATACGAGGTGGTGCCTGCAACGATCATCTTCGGACGATGCTCGAGAGCGAGTTCACGGACATTGTTCATATCGATGCGGTCTTCGGCCCCAGTTCCGTAGGGGACAAAGTTGTACATCATGCCGGATGCGTTCACGGGCGAGCCGTGGGTGAGGTGGCCACCGTGATCGAGGCTGAGGCCGAGCACCGTGTCGCCCGGCTGCAGAAGTGCCTGGTACACACACATGTTGGCGTTAGCGCCCGAGTGCGGCTGCACGTTGGCATGTTCGGCGCCGAACAGTTCTTTCACACGATCGATGGCGAGCTGTTCGATCACGTCGACGATCGCGTTGCCGCCGTAGTACCGCTTGCCCGGGTATCCCTCGGCGTACTTATTCGTGAGGACCGAGCCAGTGGCTGCCATGACTGCTGGCGACGTGAAGTTCTCCGAGGCAATGAGCTGCAGGCCGGTGGTCTGGCGTTCGACTTCGCGATCGATGAGTGCGAGTACTTCAGTGTCGGGATTGGAATCAGAAGGAAATGGCATCGGTTGTCCTTGATCGAGAGTGGTACGGAGGGAACGTGACGGAGACAGAGTTGCGAAAGGGGCCTGACCCCATACGCAACCCCATACGCAACTTAGAAGTTGGATTCGAGTTCGGTGATCTGATCGACGCGGCGCTGGTGACGGCCGCCTTCGAATGCTTGGGTGAGGAAGATCTGGACGATCTCCTCGGCAACGCCGGTGCCGACGACGCGAGCACCCATCGACAGCACGTTGGCATCGTTGTGCTCGCGTGCCATCCGGGCCGTGTAGAGACAGTTGCAGAGTGCTGCGCGGACGCCTCGCACCTTGTTTGCAGCGAGCTGTTCGCCCTGACCGCTGCCGCCGAGGACGATGCCAAAGTCGGCGTTGCCATCACGCACAGTTCGGCCGACACCCGCGCAGATTTCGGGGTAATCGACCGACTCGGTCGAGTGTGTTCCCTGGTCGTCGACGGTGTGCCCGGCTGCTTCGATGAAGCTGATCAGGTGCTGCTTGAGGTCGTAGCCCGCATGATCGGAGCCAATTGCGATTCGTGTCATCGGTACAAAGTGTAGGAGCACCAGCGAGACGCCCTGTCATACATTGACGAATCGTTCGGATGGGGGCACCGACTGCTTCGATTCATAGAGTCGCAGCGTGACTCTCGACCCTCGTACACCTGTGATCATCGGCGTCGGCCAGTACAACCATCGAGCCAATGGCATTGATGACGCACTCGAGCCGGTTGCCCTCATGGATCAGGCAGTGCACGCTGCGGCAGCTGACGCCGGACTCGATGGCCCACCAGCGGCCGACTCGGTGCGCGTCGTCAACGTGATCGGCTGGCGCTACCGGAACGCACCCCGCTTTCTGGCCCAACGCCTCGGCCTGGACGACACAGCAATCGAGTTGGCCGAGTCAACCGCTGGCGGCAACAGCCCGCAGTCACTCGTCAATGTGACCGCAGTGGAGATTCTCGACGGTTCAGTCGATATCGCCATCCTCTCCGGTGCTGAGGCGTTCAAGACATTCATGCGAGCTCGCAAGCAAGACGTCACACTCGATTGGGCGAAAGCCGCCGACGACGACCTGCCGCGCTACATCGGCAAGAAACTCGACATGAACCTTCCGGCGGAGCGCGACCGCGGCCTGTACATGCCGGTGCAGATGTATCCAATGTTCGAAACCGCGCTGCGCGCCACATCGGGCCGCACCGTCGACGAACACCAGCGATTTCTCGGCGAGCTCTACGCTGGCCTGAGCGATGTCGCCGCCAGCAATCCACACGCATGGATCCAGGAATCGAAGACGGCTAGCGAGATCACCACAGTCACCGATTCGAACCGGATGATCGGCTTCCCCTACCCGAAGCT
>CALAHA010000183.1 GCA_937891565.1 uncultured Ilumatobacter sp.
ACCCCATGAGCGGTCACGGCTCCCGACGGTCTCACCAGGTTCGAGGTGGATCATTTCGCCATCGACCTCGACCCATCCTTCCCAAGCGCCGAATTGTGTCATGCGCGTTGAGTCCATGAGGACGCGCTGGCCCACCTGATGAAAAAAGTGCGGTTCTTGGATCGGTGCGGATAGTCGGACGAACGTGAGGTCGGCACGGAGCCCGTGCTCAGGAGCGTCGATCGCGAGACGCAGTGCATTGAGCGGCTCAATGACCTCCACCTCGATTGGCCCGACCCTGTTGGCATCAGCCCGGTCGAGCGGCGCACGGCGCGAGGCGTGGACGTTGATTTGCTCAGCGTCGACTGTCCGGCCATTGAGTACAACGCTGAAGTGGGCGTCAGCGACATGGCGATTTGGATACAGGCCCATCGCGAGGGCAAAGAAGAGACGAGTGTCTTTTGTGTAGCCGTTGAAGAAGTAGCGGTCGTAGTGATTCAGGTCGGTCCCGGCGGTTTGAGCCACCGGATGTGACGTCTGATGAACAGGAAAGTCGTCGAACGAACTGAGCACGCGAGCGACGCTAGCCGTAGCCTCCAGTACATATGTTGCGGGACGCATCTGGTGGCTGGCTCCGAGGACTCGACAGATATCACCGACTGGCGGTCATGACGACCGTTGGCATCTGTGTGCTGGTGGTTGCCGGTGGTGTCGTCCGACTGACTGGGAGTGGGCTGGGCTGCGACGACTGGCCGAGTTGCAACGCCGAACGCTTCGTCGATGTGTCGTCCGGGCACACCGCAATCGAGCAGGCCAATCGGTTGCTGAGTGGGGTCATTGGTCTTCCCACGTTGCTCCTTGCGGTTGCGGCGTTCCGCCAACAGCCTCGACGTCCCGGACTCCGCTGGCCCGCAGTCGGCGTCTTTCTCTCGGTGTTTGCGAACGGCGTGGTCGGTGGCATTGCCGTTCGGGCGGATCTGCACCCAGTGCTGGTGCAGTCTCACTTCCTCCTTGCAATGGTGTCGATCACTTTCGGCATGATTGCGATTCGGCGTTCCGCCGAGACCCAGCCCGACGCCGCTCGGTTCGAAACGCGGACCCGACAACTTGGGACCGTCGTCGCGGTACTGACCGCCGCAGCTCTCGCAACCGGAACTGTGGTGACCGGGACAGGCCCCCATGCGGGCGAAGAAGATGTCCGTCGTTTTGGGTTTGATATTTCGCACGTCGCTCGGATCCACAGCGTCACCGTCATCATTGCTTTGGTTGCTGCGGGTGCACTTGCCCGACAGCTGCGCTCCGACAAACCGGCGCAGCGTCGTCTCAGCGGAACGCTTTCTGCTTGGATTTTCGTCGGGCTGCTGCAGGGCGGGGTCGGCTATACGCAGTATTTCAATGGAGTTCCCGAGGTGTTGGTCGGTGTCCACATTGCTCTCGCTACAGCGCTGTGGGTGGTCACGATGCAACTGGTGATCTTCGGATGCACCCTTGAGATTGCGAAACTTGCGCGCGAAGTTGCAGTGGCACCTCTCGCCAGCGTCTAGTGTCGCTGTCTGTGCTGAACAGGTCTCAGGGGCGACCGCCACATCAGATGGCGATTCCCACCTCAACCCAACGATCCGGTCGGCCATCGACCTGGTCGACCATTCTTCTTGCGGCCCTTGCGTCGTTACTGGCGTTTATGTCGTTTGGGGGCTCCGTTGCCGCCCAGGACGACCCTGCCGAAACGGTCGGTGGCACGATGCGTGCCAAAGACGACGCTGGCGATCCAATCTTCGTCGAGGGCGTCGAGTTTACGGTCTTCGATGCCGATGGTAATGAGGTCGGTACCGGAACGACTGATGCCGCAGGCGTTTGGCTCGTCGCGCTGCCAGGCTCAGGTGTCTACTCGGTTCAACTCAACGTCGACACACTGCAGGGTTTCGACCTGCGCAACGCCGACAACAACCCATTGACCGGTGTCGAAGTCCAGCCAAACACGCAGAAAAACACGCTCTTCCCACTCGGTGAACGAGCTGTTGAAGAGTCCAACTCCATTCGTCCCATTCAGCTGTTCATCGACGGCATCAAATTGGGCATGATCATCGCAATGTGCGCCATCGGACTGTCGTTGATCTACGGCACGACCGGTCTCACCAACTTCGCACACGGCGAGATGGTCACATTCGGAGCAATGATCGGATACGTCTTTCACGTCACCTGGCAGTTCGACTTTCTCGGAAGTTGGATGACGTCATTGGTCTTTGGTGCGGTAATGGCGACCATCATCACCGGCGCCGTAGGCGGACTGTTCAACGAACTGGTGTGGAAACGGCTCCGCAATCGTGGAGCCAGTTTGATCTCGGCACTCGTCGTGTCGATTGGCCTTTCGATCTTCTTCCGCTACATCTTCCTATATCAGTTTGGCGGTCGCGCCGGGTTCTACCGCGATTATCGCATTGGCAACCAGGTCGAATTCTTTGGGCTCTTCACGATGCTCCGCAAAGACATCTTTATCGTTGTCTTCGGTGCACTGATCCTTGTCGGAGTCGCGACAGGGCTCCGCAAGACTCGCGTCGGCAAGGCAATGCGTGCTGTCGCCGACAACCGTGACCTCGCCGAATCGTCGGGGATTGACGTCGAACAAGTCATCAAATACGTCTGGATCACCGGCAGTGCCCTAGCCGGTCTTGGTGGCGTGCTCTTCGGGCTCACCGAGAATGTCAACTGGGAGATGGGCTTCCGCCTCCTGCTGCTGATGTTCGCGGGCGTCACGCTCGGCGGCCTTGGCACTGCGTACGGCGCCCTCGTTGGCAGTCTGATCGCTGGTGTCTTCATCCAGATGTCGACATTGCTCATCCCGGGAGACATGAAAAACATCGGGGCGCTGCTTGCATTGATAGTCATCCTTTTGGTGCGCCCGCAGGGCTTGCTTGGGCGAGCGGAACGGATCGGATAGGGGATCATCATGGATTGGGGATCAATCATCGAAAGCCTGTTCCGCGGGCTTATTGGCGAGAGCTTCATTGTTTTCGCCTTGGCCGCAATCGGCCTGAACGTTCACTTCGGTTTCACCGGACTACTCAACTTTGGCCAGGCGGTCTTTATGGCTGCCGGCGCCTACGGCCTCGCCATGATGGTCGCAACCATCGGGCCTGCCGCCAACAGGAACTTCGGCTGGAACCTGAGCGAGAGCACGCTGTTCTGGCTCGGCATCTTTGTTGGTGTCATCGTGTTCCCGGTGATCTTCGCATTAATCATGGGTATTCCGACCTTGCGTCTGCGTGCCGACTACCTCGCCATCGTGACTATTGCCGTGGCCGAGATCTTCCGCATCGTGGTTCGCTCGCCTACGCCCGGCATCAAGAAGTGGACGAACTCTTCGGACGGTCTCACGGGGTTCTCAGGAACGTTCTACGACATGAGTCCGTTCGGCACACAGGATCGCTACCTGTTCAACCTGTTCACCGGCAACCAGATGTTCCTGGTCATCGTTGGCTGGGTGGTGCTGGCTATTGCTGCGACGGTCTGTTGGCTGCTGATTCGTAGCCCATGGGGCCGGGTCCTCAAGGCGATCCGCGAAGACGAAGACGCGGCTCGAAGCCTCGGCAAGAACGCGTACTCCTACAAGATGCA
>CALAHA010000184.1 GCA_937891565.1 uncultured Ilumatobacter sp.
GGTCGTTGGCGGTATGGCCGATGCGTGCAAGGCCGCCGGCTGCGCGCTGCTCGGTGGCGAAACGGCTGAGATGCCAGGGATTTACCAGCCTGGCTCGTTCGACATCGCCGGCACGCTGATCGGCGTCGCCGAGCGTGCCGAACTCCTCCCGCGCTCCGACATCACCGACGGCGACATGTTGATCGGCATCGCATCGAGCGGTCCGCACACCAACGGCTACTCGATGCTCCGCAAGATCTTCGAGTGGGCACCGATGGACGCCACGCCCGACGGTTTCGACAAGCCACTCGGCGAGACGCTGCTCGAGCCCCACCGCTCCTACCTCGACGTGCTCACCCCGACGCTGCAGACCGGCGCCGTGAAGGCCCTGGCCCACATCACCGGCGGCGGACTCCCTGAGAACCTGCCACGCGTACTGCCCACCGATGTCGATGCCGCCATCACACTCGGTTCGTGGCCTGTGCCGCCGCTCTTTCAGCTCGTCCGCGAGCTCACGCCGCAAATGAGTACCGAAGAGCTGTACCGCACGCTCAACATGGGTGTCGGCATGATCATCGTGTGCGCGCCCGATCAGGTCGCAACCGTTCAAACATCGATCGACGAGCCCACATGGGTCGTCGGAAAACTCGTCCCCGGAACCGGAAAGGTCCACCTCTCATGAGCGACTCCCCCGTTCGCGAGCAGCGTCTCGTCGTCATGGTTTCGGGCAACGGCTCAAATCTCCAGGCAGTTCTCGATGCCTGCGCCGATGGTCGCATTAACGGCCGAGTCGTAGCGGTTGTCTCAAACAAGGCTGACGTGTTCGCTCTGCAGCGCGCCGCCGACGCCGGCGTCCCCGCCGTTCACATTGGCCGGCACCAAGACGAAGATCGCGCCGATTACGACGCCAGACTCACCGAACTTGTCGCCGGGTTCGACCCCGACCTCATCGTGCTCGCCGGCTGGCTGCGTATTCTGACGCTCAGCTTCCTCGGTTGGTTTCCTGGCCGCGTCGTCAACCTCCACCCAGCCAAGCCCGGCGAGCTCCCTGGCGTCCGGGCGATCGAGCGGGCGTGGGAAGAAGCAGTCAACGGCGTGCGATCCGAATCAGGTGTGATGGTCCACTTCGTCCCCGACGAAGGTGTCGACGACGGCCCACTTCTCGCTACCGAATCAGTGCCGATCGACGTGTCGGGCACCATCGAACAGTTCGAAGCAAGCGTGCATGCCGTCGAGCACCGGCTCCTGGTCGGCGTGATGGCTGACCTGTGCTCTCGTCGCGTGAGCGACACTCATGATCTTCATCGAGCAGCCACGCTCGAACCAGTAACACCAAACACCACAGGGGCATCGCAATGAGAGACAGCAACATCAACGACGGTCTGTTCGACAAGTTCGAAGCACTGACCTTCGACGACGTCGTTGTCATCCCCGGCTACTCCGAAACGTTGCCTGACGCGGTCGACACCACTGCGATCTTCGCTGCCGATATCGAACTGGCTGTGCCACTCGTATCTGCCGCAATGGACAAGGTCACCGAGGGCCGCATGGCCATTGCAATGGCTCGCTACGGCGGCATCGGCGTCATCCACCGCAACATGTCGATCGCCGACCAGGCATCTGAGGTGCAGAAAGTCAAGCGGTCGCAGTCGGGCATGATCACCGACCCAGTGACCCTCCCGCCGACGGCCTTACTGCACGAAGCTGAGGCGCTGATGAACCGCTTCAAGTTCTCGGGCGTACCCATCACCGACGACGACGGTCATCTCGTGGGCATTCTCACTAACCGCGACATTCGCTTCTGCCAAGGGGCCGACTTTGATCGCCCCGTCACCGACTTCATGACAACCGACAACCTGGTCACCGGCCCCGTTGGAACGACGCTCGATGAAGCAAAGCTGCTCCTCCAAAAATATCGCATCGAAAAACTGCCGCTTGTCGACGGCGTCGGTTGCCTCGCCGGGCTGATCACGGTGAAAGATATCCAGAAGCGCCTCGACTTCCCAGATGCCTCGCGCGACGGCAGGGGTCGCCTGCGTTGTGCCGCAGCAATCGGCGTGGGCCCCGACGTTGAAGAACGCGTAGAGGCTCTCGTGAGCATGGGGGTCGACGCCGTTTCAATCGACACCGCCCACGGGCACTCGGCGAACGTCATCAAGACCATTGAACGTGTGAAGGGCTCGTGGCCCGAGCTGGCCGTCACAGCCGGAAACGTCGTCACCGCCGAGGGCGTCGAGGCGTTGGCCAAAGCCGGAGCCGATGCGATCAAAGTCGGTGTTGGCGCTGGTTCGATCTGCACCACCCGCGTCGTGTCCGGCGCCGGTATGCCGCAGCTCTCGGCGATCTACTTTGCTGCAAAGAAAGGCAACGAGATCGGCGTCCCGATTATCGGCGACGGCGGCATCACGTTCTCGGGCGACATCGTCAAGGCAATCGTTGCTGGTGCGTCGACCGTGATGCTCGGGTCGCTCCTCGCTGGCGTCGAAGAAAGCCCGGGAGAACTCGAACTATTCGAAGGACGTCGGTACAAGAGCTATCGGGGCATGGGTTCGATGGGGGCGATGACCGGTGACAGCCAAGACCGCTACGCCACGGGCCAGTCCAGCAGCGGATCAACCATCGGCGCAGCCAGCCAGAAGCTCGTTCCCGAAGGCATCGAGGGCCGCGTCCCATTCGCTGGCCCGCTCGGCGACGTGGCCTACCAACTCGTTGGTGGCCTTCGATCTGGTATGGGCTACGCCGGTGCTGGAACACTCGAGGAACTCCGCAAGGCCAAGTTCATGCGTGTCACCACCGCTGGTCGCGAAGAGAGCCACCCGCACGACGTGACCATCACCAAGGAAGCGCCGAACTACCAGCGCACCTGAGTCAACCCTCCCCCAATCCCCCAATCCCCCAATCCCCCGGTCCCCCGCTCCCGTCTACTCGTCAGCGTGATGGTTTCGGTCGAAATAGGCGCCAAAACCATCACGCTGACGATCTGTGAGGCGTTTACGAGGAGTTCAGATAGACCGATGGCATGTTGATCGTCGTGTCACCCGCCAAGGCGCTGGACTTCGAAACGCCTCTGGCGACCAAGAAACACAGTCAGCCCGTTCTACTCGGACGGTCCGAGGACCTTGCCAGGATCATGGCGGGCAAGTCACCCGATGACCTGTCGAAGATGATGTCCATCTCGGCGAAGCTCGCAGACCTCAACCACGAACGGTTCCAAGACTGGTCCACACCGTTCACCACCGACAACGCTCGACCGGCGGTGCTCGCGTTCGACGGCGACACGTACACCGGGCTCGATGCTCCGAAGTCGTTTAGCGAGCGCGACTACACCCATGCCCAAAAAGTGCTCCGTATCTTGTCAGGCCTTCACGGCGTTCTGCGCCCCCTCGACCTCATCCAGCCGTACCGGCTGGAAATGGGCTCCAAGGTCAAGCATCCCAACGGCGGCGATCTGTACAGCTACTGGGGAGATGAGGTAACCGACCAGCTCAACGCGTCGCTCGCCGACTCCCCCGGTGCCAAAGTGCTGGTCAATCTCGCATCAAACGAGTATTTCTCTGTCGTCCAGCGCGACCGGTTTAACGGGCAGATCATCTCGCCTCGATTTCTCGATGCGAAAGACGGCGGCGACTACAAAATCGTCAGCTTCTTTGCAAAGCAGGCGCGTGGCTCCATGGCCGGCTGGATCGTGCGTGAGCGCATCACCGCCGCCAACGCGCTCGTTGCGTTCGATGCCAACGGCTACCGCTACGACGCCGAGCGCTCAACGCCCGACGAGCCGACGTTCATCCGTCGCCAATAATGCGACGCGTCGCCATCGTTGGCGGTTCGGGCTCCGGCAAGTCGACGCTCGCAGCGTCGCTCGCCGAAAAGATTGATGGCACGTCCATTGAACTCGACGAACTCTTCCACGGCGAGAACTGGGCACCGACGCCGACGCCCGAGTTTCGGCGCCGAGTCGCTGAGGCGCTCGACGCCCAACGTTGGGTCGTCGCCGGCAATTACAGCGTCGTGATGGATCTCGTTCACGGCGGCGCCGACACGATCATCTGGCTCGATCTGCCGCGCTGGCTGGTGACGTGGAGCGTCATCCGACGCAGCCTCCGTCGAGCGATTCAGCGTGAACAACTGTCGAATGGCAACCGTGAACGCTGGCGCAATCTCGTCAGCCGTGACCCCGAGGTCAACATCATCGTCTGGGCCTGGACCCACCACGCCGCACACACGAAGCGCTACGAGGGGTTCCTCACCAGCCCATTCTGGGCGCACGCCGATGTCCGCCGACTTCGCAGTAGGCGCGAAGTCGCTCAGCTGCTGGCGTCGATCTAACCGATCAGCTCCGCCAGCTCGGTCCGCGCGCAGAACCTGAGGCCGTCGCTCGCAAAGTGAATCAGCACGATGGAGCGCGAAGTTGAGTGTTCGTCAAGTAACCGCTACGCCAATTTCTCGACGAAGCCTTCAAGCTGTCGAAGGTTGCGGCATTCATAGACGCCGTCAGTGAACGTGCCATATTCGCCGACAATCGAGTCACCGGTATTCCAGTAGCTCTTGGGCTCGGGGTTCAGCCAGTACACGTGGCGAGCCTTCTGCTGGATCTCTTTGACCACCCAGCTCTGGCTGGCGTGATAGTTGTTGCGAGCGTCGCCGAGCAGCAGGACCGTGGTCTTCGGAGTGATGTCCTTGCCGTACTTGTTCCAGAACACCTCGAAGGCGTGGCCGTAGTCAGAGTGCCCATCGACCCACACAACGTCGGCTTCGGTGTTGACGCGATGGATGGCCTCAGAGATGTCTTCGGTGGCCTTGAAGTAATCGGTCACTTCGTCGAGACCATCGATAAAGACAAACGATCGGACCTTCGAAAACTGGCCAGAGATCGCATACACCAGCATCAGTGTGAACCGAGCAAAGGCGGCAACTGAGCCGGAAATGTCGGCAATAACCATCAACTCTGGCTTGGATGGACGGGGATACTTGAATTGAGGCTCCGCCGGCACGCCGCCGTAACTGAGCGAATGGCGGACCGTGCTGCGGAAGTCGAGCGGGCCCTTGCGGCCGTGCTTGCGCTTTCGGGCGAGACGCGCCGCGAGCTTGCGGGTGAGCGGCTGCAGCGACTTCTTGAGCGACACCATTTCGTCACGACTGGCGTGCATGAACTCGACGTCTTCAGGCAGTGGCTTACGGAGTGTCTTGGCCATGGCCTCAGCGCCGCGGTCAGCAACAAGCCGTCGTCGGATCTCGGCCTCGATTTCGCCTTTGAACTTTTCGATACGGTCGGAGTACTCCTCCTTCTCCAACCGCTCTTCGAGTGTGGTCAAGTCGTCCGGGGCCTCCTGGCGTGACTGATCCATCATCTTCTCGAGCATGCTGTCGAGGTCGAGATTTCGGAGCGTGCGGTAGAGGTAATACGTGCCGCCGACCGGTCGGCCCGGCTCCATGCCAGCAAAGCGCTGGACGGACTGTTTGGCCATCGCCCGCATCATGCCTTGATCACCGTTCATCAATGCCTGCATCAGCATCTGAGCGATTTCTTCAGGCGTCATCCCATCCATGCCGCCCTGACCGCCGTTGCCCTCGGCGTTCTGCTGCTGCTCCTGCATCTCACGCCACATCTCATCGATGTCGGAGTCGCCGTCGCCATCACCAATCTTGTACTCGGGCCCGCGCAGGCTGAAGTAAACCTCAAAGACAGTGTCGAAGCTGCGCCAGTGAGCATGGTTCTTGATCAAGGTGGCGCCGAGCGCGTACTTGAACGCCTCCCGGTCTTCGATCGGAATGTGTTGGACGGCCTCCATCGCATCGAGATTCTCCGTAAGGCTGACCGGAAGGCCAGCGTTACGAAGTTCGACGACAAAGCCGTTCAGGAGTTTCAGCATTGGGCAGACCCGACCAATCAGTCGTCGACCGACAGTTCCTTGGTGGCTTTCGCGATGTCAGTCTGGTACTTCAGCAAGATGTTGAGCGTCTCCTTGGCGATCTTTTCATCGATGGTGTCGATGTTCAGGATCATCAGGGTCCGCGCCCAGTCGAGCGTCTCAGAAACGCTGGGCGCCTTCTTCAGATCGAGCTGTCGAATCGATCGAACGACCCGAGCAACCTGGTCAGCCAGGCTCTCAGTAATGTTTGGAACCTTGGCGAGCACGATTTCACGTTCGCGATCCAGTTCGGGGTAATCGACGTGCAAGTACAGGCAGCGACGCTTCAACGCTTCGGACAACTCACGGGTGTTGTTCGACGTGAGGAACACCAGCGGGATCTGCTTCGCGGTGATCGTGCCCAGCTCGGGAATCGACACCTGATAGTCGGAGAGGATCTCGAGCAACAGCGCCTCGGTCTCGACTTCGACTCGGTCGACTTCGTCGATAAGGAGCACGACCGGCTCTTCGGAGGTGATTGCCTCAAGCAGCGGACGGGTCAGCAGGAACTCGTCAGAAAAGATGTCATCTTGGATGTCGGTCCAGTCTTCGGTGTTGTCGCCACGTTCGGTCTGGATTCGAAGCAACTGCTTCTTGTAGTTCCATTCGTACAGGGCTTTGCTCTCGTCGAGTCCCTCGTAGCACTGCAAACGGATCAGCTTCGATCCCGTGATCTCGGCGATCGACTTGGCCAGCTGGGTTTTACCGGTGCCGGCAGGACCCTCAACCAGAACCGGCTTGCCGAGCTTGTCGGCCAGAAAAGCCACGCTCGCAATGCCGTCATCAGCCAGATAGCTGACTTCTTTCAATGCATCGCGAATGCTCTGGACGCTCTCAAAACGATCGCCACCACTGATTTCCGTACTCGTCATGGAAGCTGACGATACTGGTCGACCCCTATGACCCTGCAATTGGAAAGCCGCTCAGACGACCGTCACAGTCCCGGCAACTGGATCGAGGATGATTTCCGCTCCGTCGGGAATATCAGTCAACGCACCCGCTACTCCAATCACGGCGGGGATTCCCAGCTCACGAGCAATCACTGCCGTATGACTGAGGAGACCACCACCTTCAGTGACCACTCCCCCGGCCATCGCAAGCACCGAGTTGAAGGTCGGCACCGTGAGCCGAGTCACGATGATGTCACCAGGGTTGGCGCGTTCGAACGCATCGTCTGCATCAGCGACCACGCGAGCAATGCCGCGATACGACTCCGTTCCGACGCCGGTGCCGGACAGCGCGCCAGTCTGAGCAGATGAGTCGAGCAGCGTTGTCACCAAAAGAATCGCGCGCATCATCTCCGGCATTCGGCCCGGAAGGATGTCGATATCGGGTTCTTTTGCGGCGGGGCCAAGCACGAGCGGCGGTGTCAACGCGCCCCATGCAAAACGATCTCGGTGGCGAATACTCAGCTCGGCAGCTAATGGATACTCGCTGCCTTCGAGCAAACCGACCAACTCGTTGATCGCCGTATCGAAGACATGTTCGAGTTCGTCGAGCGCCCCAATGTTGACAAGTCGGCGACCCGCTTCAAGAATCACGTGGCGGGCGATCCCAGCGGGCCACTCGACGGTGAGCGGACCGTTCTCGTCGCGCAGCCCGTAGAGCGTGCGTGCCTCCTCGACAAGGTTCGTGAACTCGGCTCTGTCGGATTCGTTGATCTGTTCCAGCAGTGCGCTGAACGCTTGATCGCCGACGATGCCAGGCGATTCAGCGGTGCGGCTGTGCTGGATGGAGGCCAGGATCACCTCGGGAAGCTCACGCAACGTCCGATCGCGGAGGTCGTAACCGGTGGTGACGCGATGACCGAATTCGGCCAAGTACTCGTCGAGGAGTTCGGCCGCAACACCACTCGCCTCGCGAACGTCTCCGAGCGATTCGGGTTCGACCCCGACGCGCGCAAGTTCATCGGCAATTCCACGAAGCGCACGAGTCGGCGCACTCGTCGCCGGAGATGCGCCTGTCAGCGTCACCATCACCTGGCCTTCGTCGAGACCCCAGTTGCCCGCTGCGACGAGGAGCCTGCCGATCGGTGCGAGGTCCGACGTGTGGAGACGGAAGTGCAGCGAAGCGGCCCATTCGACATGGCGCCAAACTGTGCTGAGATGGGCGACGAGCTCGGCATGAGACAGCGACGTCGGATCGATGTCGCCGAGACTGCGGTTGGTTGCGTACAGCTTGGGCTTCCACTCGCGTTCCCAACGGGCGAACTCTTGCAGCCAGAACCGCTCGTCGATAGCGCGGACAGATTGCTTCGCGCGCTTTCGAAATGCCGGATGGAGGCGGGTCGCCAGCCAGAGCACCGGCCTCGGCGGAGTTGGAAGAGAACGGCCCTTGCCTACCAACGGCGTCAACCTGCTGTACATCCGGCCGTTCACGAAGCCCACGTCGATGGTCTTCAGTGGCGCTCCGGCAAGGTCGAACCCTTCGCCCATGCCCGACGGCATCGCCATTACCATGAGATCGCGCATCGGACGCGAGACCGTCGACTCGAGATGGGCTGTGTCGAGTTTCCACGAACCGGGCCCTGGCGCAATCCACTCACTCATGCACCCCACTGTTGCAGACCGCGTCATCTACGCTGAACGAAATGCCCGCCGTGTTCGAACGCAAGGCCGACGAGTTCGTCGACACGATGAACTACCTGCTCACCGAACTGTCCGGCGAGGACCACCGCGGCGAGTCCACCATCGAGGCAGCCAACCTCATCTCGGCCGTTATCGACGCTGATGGTCGCCACACGACCCAAGAGTTGGATACCTGGGTCGATGCCCTCGGCCGCAAGCTCACGCCACCGATGATTCTGACGTCAACCAAACTCCGCGACGACGACACGCTCGGCGGGTCGGCGCAGTGGCTCTCGAAGCCGAGCACAATGTTCGACCTTCTCGTCAAGGCCGATGCG
>CALAHA010000185.1 GCA_937891565.1 uncultured Ilumatobacter sp.
CAGGCGCTGCTGCGCTCTGGGCAACCGTCGCCGGCATCGGCGCACTGGCGCTCTTCCTTGGCGTCGCCAGCGTCTCGTCGACGATTGCTCCACCAGTGACGCGCGCAATTGGCTGGCCAATTGCCAAACTCTTCAAAGTGCCTGGGGTGCTGGCTCGCGACAACGTCGTCCGCGCCCCAAGGCGGACGTCATCGAGTGCCTCAGCACTCATGATTGGTGTTGCTCTGGTGAGCGCTTCGGCCGTCTTTGCTTCGTCGTTGCGAGCCACGATCACCGACGTTCTCGACAACGCGATCACCGCTGACTACATCGTCACCGACCCCAACTTCTTTGGCCTGTCGCCGACGGTGGCAGAGGGGCTTGACACTCTCGAGGAGCTGGACGCCGTGACGCCCGTCCGCCAAGCCAGTGCGCAAGTCGATGGTGAAACGATAAGCATCGGGGCAATCAATCCGGATGCTTTTGACAAATTGGTGGACCCTGACCTGCAGAAGGGAGCAATCGCCGGCCTCGGTCTGAACGAAGTGCTGATCCACACTGACCCAGCGAACGACCTGGACAAACAGGTCGGCGACACGATCGATGTCCTTTGGCAGAGCGGCAGCGCAGGGACTCTGACTGTTGCTGGCGTGTACGGCAATGCGACGTTCGGCAACTGGTTGATCAGCCTCGACACACTCAATGCCGTGAGCGATGCCCCAGCACGCGATCTCTTCATCATTGCCAAGCTTGCTGACGGCGTCACCGCAGCCGAGGGCAACGCTGCGGTTGCAGCCGCCACCGCTGAATTCCCACAGGCTGATGTTCAAACAAACGCTGAATTCCGCAAGAGCCAGGAAGACCAGATCAACCAGCTGTTGCTGACGATCACCATCTTGCTGTTGATGTCGATCATCATCGCCGTGTTGGGCATTGCAATCACCCTTGCGCTCGGTGTCTTCGAACGAACCCGTGAGATCGGGCTCCTTCGAGCGGTTGGTATGAACCGGCGCCAACTCCGACGATCGGTCCGCTGGGAGGCAGTTATCGTGTCGTCCTTCGGCGCAATGGTCGGCATCGTGCTCGGCACCTTCCTCGGCGTCATCGCCGCACTCGCCGTGCCCGATGACATCATCAGCAAGCTGGCGTTCAACCCTGTGATCATCGTGGTGGTCATGGTCTTTGCAGTGCTCGCTGGCCTCGCAGCTTCGCTCTACCCGTCGTTCAAGGCAAGCAATATGGACGTGCTCGAAGCAATCGCGACTGAATAATCAGGCAGACTCACTGCATGGCGCTCGACATTGATCAGCTCGACGACTCCGTCCTGGAGTTCCTCGCGGAACGGCATCTCGCAACGCTGACCACGTTGCGGACCGACGGTTCCCCGCATGTTGTCGCGGTCGGGTTTAGCTACGACCCTGATGCACAGGTTGCTCGGGTCATCACCTGGGCAACTTCACAGAAGGCCATCAACGTCGGGCGGATGGAAGCGCAAGGCCAACATGGCGCTGTTTGTCAGGTCGATGGTGGCCGCTGGCTGACCCTCGAGGGCCCGGTTCGCCTAGTGACCGACGACGTGCAACCCGGCATCGACGGTTACACAGCTCGCTATCAGCAACCCAAGGATCGCGACGACCGGGCTGTCCTTGAAATCAAGGTCACGAAAATCCTCGGCCGCGCCTAACCGTGACAGCCCATTGTCACGCTTGAGCAACGAGCGCCTTGCGGCCGAACTCCGAGCCTGGGAAGCCCCCCTCCACCCCTCCCCTGAGTCGCCTCGACTGATTCGCCTCAGCGGTTCCAGGGGAGCGAGGCGAGGTAGAGCTGGGCTGCGGGATGCGGGTCCATTGGCGTGTCGTCGGACCGGGCGGCCTGCGGCGGGCTGAGATGGTTCTGGCAGCCTCGGCACCAGTACAAGATCCGGCCATGTTGACCAAGCGGTTGGCTGTTGATGGTTTCACCGCAACGATGACATTGCTGCCCGTTGCGCCCATAGACCGCCACGCCGCTCCCAACACTGGCCACTGCGTACCGGTTCGAGCGCACCAGGTTGGCCCGCAACATCGTGGCGGCCGTATTGACGATGCCAACCGCATCGTGCTCGGACAACGCGTCAACCCGAGCGAACGGACTCAGCTCTTGTGCCCACAGCACTTCGCACCGGTGAACGTTGCCAACACCACTCATCACGCGCTGGTCAAGCAGGACTTCACCAATCTGAGCCGCACCGTCTCGATACGACAAGAGCAGGTTGACTACCTCACCGAGGTCGGTACCGGGCTGGCAGAGATCGGGACCGAGGCGCCCCATTCCCGGGTGGCGTCGCTTGTCGGGGAGACGGTACGTTTCGACGGTCGGAGCATTGAAGCACACCGCGACCCAGCCATCGACTTCGATCGCCACAGCCACCTGCTGGTACGGCCTGTGCCACTGCTCACCTTGGCGATAAATGTGCCACGAGCCGGTCATTCGGAGGTGCGTATGGAGGACAACATTGTCGTCCCACACCATTTCAACGTGCTTACCGTGGCTCTCGATCCGTTCGAGCATTCGCCCGGCCTGGGGCGTTGGACCAACCAGGCGGGGAGCATCGAAACGCACCATGGGCTTGCCTGCGAGCGCTGTTCTCAGCGCACTGACAGTCCGGTGAATTCCATCTCCATTCGGCATCTGGTGTGCCAGATTACGCCCTTCAGTGGTCGGCGGCGAGGCTCATTCTTGTATTTCTCGTACGAGTTTGAGCGCTGCCTACGGCAGCTTGCCGACGTGAGCAAGGGCAAGACGGATCAGGCGGTCGTGACCGCTGGTCATCTCGAGCACGACGTCGTCACTCACAGCCTCTTCGGGGGTGAACCAATGAAGGTCGAGCGCCTCTTGGGTGGGCTCGCATTCGCCGTCGACCGGGACGACGTAGGCAAGGCTGACCGCGTGGTGACGCGGATCGTGGAAACCTGACACTGCAGGGTCAGGGAAGTACTCAGCAACGGTGAACGGCGTTGGGTTGGCCGGCACCCTCGGAAGCGCCATGGGGCCAAGATCCTTCTCGCAATGACGCATCAGGGCTTCGCGCACCCGCTCGCCGTAGAGCACACGTCCACTGACGACCATCCGGCTGATTGATCCACCGGCACCCTGACGGAGCAGCATGCCAACTTCTTCGACGTTGCCCATCCCATCAACGCGCACCGGCACGGCATCGACGTAGACAATCGGCATCCGCGACCGAACGAGTCCGAGTTCGTCCTCGGACAGCCAGGCAATGTCGGTCTGTGTGTCGGCGGCGTCGATGTCAGTCACATGGAGAATGATCCCACGGTTACCCCGCCAGACCGAGGATCTCGGCTGACGTCACAGCACCTCGTCGCCGCAGGTTCGCCCCGTCACGCTGTGTGCAAGGCTGCTCGGATGGACTCCGACCGGAAGCGCTGGGACGAACGCTGGGCTGCAGCGCCCGCTTCAGTCGCGGCAACGCCTCCCGACGTCATCAGTGCACACCCCGAGCTACTCGACGTCATCCCGACAGCCGGGCCAGCGCTCGACATCGCGTGCGGGCTCGGTGCGCAAGCCCTCTGGCTGGCCGAGCGAGGGCTGGCAGTCACCGCACTCGATGTGTCATTCGTCGCGATCGATCGGTTGACCCGCACCCAACAACTACACGGCCACCAACTCCGAGCTGATGTTTGCGACACTGACGAGGGGCTGCCGCCAGCATTCAACGATCTTGCGGTGATCCTCTGCCAGCGATATCGATCCCCGGTGCTCTACGGCCAGTTCGTCAGCCGCCTCCGTGTCGGCGGCGTACTCATCCTGACGGTGCTGTCAGCGGTCGGCCTTGAGGGCGAGCCAGGTGCATTTCACGCCCCAGCCGGCGAGCTGATCGATGCGTTCGCTCGAGACGACGTCAGTGTATTGCTCCACGATGAGGCCAACGGCCAGGCATCG
>CALAHA010000186.1 GCA_937891565.1 uncultured Ilumatobacter sp.
TGGGCCGGCCTCCGCGCCGTCTCCCCCAAGTAGCACCCGCGCCGCCCACCCGCGCCGCCCATCCTTGTTTGCGTCGACGTTTCCGTTGGACGGTCCAACGGAAACGTCGACGCAAACGATTGGTCTCAGGGTGCGCGGGTTGACAGGTCTGGACTCATGGTGTTGTGTTGCCAGATCTACACCTCTCCCGGAAATGGAACGCGTCATGACTGACCTGCAGAGCCGCCCGAACATCGAGAACAAGTACCTCGCGGGCAACTACGCCCCGGTGGAATCGGAAGTCACGGCGCATGACCTGCCCGTCGTCGGCGAAATCCCGGTTGAGCTCGAAGGTCGCTGGCTCCGCAATGGTCCGAACCCGGAGTCCGTCGACGACGCCCTCAAGCATCACTGGTTCCTCGGTCAGGGCATGGTGCACGGTGTTCGGCTCCGCGGCGGCAAGGCCGAGTGGTACAAGAACCGCTGGGTGCTCGACAGCGCGGATCGTGCTGCCGGGCTCTTTGGCGCCAACACCAACGTCGGCGGTTTTGCCGGCACCACGTGGGCGATGGTCGAGGGCGGCAACCCGCCTGTCGAGATGAGCTACGACCTCGAGTCGCGCAGCATCAATCCGTTCCACGGCACCCTCGACGGCCCCTTCACAGCCCACCCGAAGTACGACTCGGCAACGGGCGAACTGCACTCGATGAACTACCACTGGCCCGATCTCATCGACCACGTGAACTACACGGTCGTCGGCAGTGACGGGCGCGTGACCAAGAACCTCGCCATCCCGGTGGCCGACATGCCGATGATGCACGACATGTCACTGACCGACAAATACGCCATCATCTACGACCTCCCAGTGACAGTCAACATGGACGTCCTCGTCGAGGGCTATCCCTTCCCGTTCAAGTGGAATCCTGACCGTGCGGCACGGGTCGGGCTCCTTCCCCGCAACGGCACGGCAGCCGACATCGTGTGGTGCGACGTCGACCCCTGCTACGTGTTCCACCCCTTGAACGCATACGACGCCGCTGACGGAACCGTCGTGGTTGACCTTTGCCGGTACGACAACCTCATGGTCGAGGACCGACAGGGCCCGTTCGCCGAGGCTCCCCCGACCCTCGACCGCTGGGTGATCGACCCGGCAACCCGCCGGGTGACCGAGACGCGAATCAGCGATCGCCCGCAGGAATTTCCCCGCCACAACCCCCGATTCGGTCTCAAGCAGCATCGCTTCGGATACACGTCTGAGATCCTGCCGGCTGGCGAGGCCAACCTGCATGGCGCCACCCTCAAGACCGACTTTGAAACCGGCACCGTCGAGGCATACGAGTACGGACCAGGCCGCGGTGGCGCCGAACCGGTCTTTGTGCCGAAGGCCGATGGCACGGCCGAAGACGCCGGTTGGCTGCTCACCGTCACATACGACGCCACGACCGACTCGAGCGATCTCTGCGTGCTCGACGCCGAAGACCTCGGGCGCGGCGAAGTTGCCCGAATCGCACTCCCCCAGCGGGTGCCATTCGGCTTCCACGGCAACTGGGTCCCCGACGCCTCGGTGGCACCGGACTAATTCTCAGGCGTCAGCCGCGGTACGTCATGCCGCGGTAGCCGTCGGCGAAGCCGCCAGCACGCAGGAGTTCGACGAAGCCCTCTGGGGTGTCGGCGCTCATGAGAGTGTCGCCGTTGACCTTGCGAACCTCGAGCGCCTTCATCCGTCCGTCGGTGACGAGCATCTTCAGCGCCCCAATCCAGCTGGTGTCGATCAACGCATTCGGGAACGTCACGAGGTGGTGACCGCTCTTGTCGAACCAAACCAGCGGCTCGCCGGCTCGCAGCACGGTCAACGACGACACGTTCCGCGCTGGCCTGCCCGCGGTAGCGGGCCAGTCGAGCGCCCCACCGAACGGCTGAGCCGGGTCGGTGGTGGCAAGCACAATCGGGTCGGGAACGTTCTCGGGGTGCAAGAGCGGGTCGGGTGTTTCGCGTGCAGCGCGCAACCGATCGACGGCGCCGGGCACTGCGAACTGAGCCGCCCCCAGACCGTCGACGAAGTATCCACGGCGGATCTGACCGCGCTCTTCGAGCACCTTCAGAACCCCGTAGACGCTGGTGAAGCCCCCGGCGATGCCCTCGGCCAGGACGGCCTCGCGTGTCACTACGCCGTACCGCTCGACCATTTGCAGCGCCTGTGCATGTGACGCTTCGGTCGGGTGGACTGCCGGAAGCAGCAACGGAGCGACCAGGCTCCACCGACCCTGCCCGGCAGGTGGCCCGATGCGGTTCAACCGACCCGGGCGAGGCCGACCACCGCGGCGCACTGTCGAGTTCGTCGAGTTTTTTGAGCCGGCCTTGACCTTGGCACCACCCAGCACAGCCCGCAATGGCGCGAGTGAATCATTGGTGACCTCGCCCGCCCAGACGAGGTCCCAGAGCGCAGCAAGAATCTCAGGGTCGAGCGACCCAGGTGCCGCCGCACGCAGCTGGCCCCAAAAACTGGCACCACGCTCGGCGAGCAACGTTCGGATCGCATCGTGAATCGCACCTTCGGGGCGCTCACGTTCTTCCCAGCCGGGCGACAACAGCGCCAGCTGATCGGCAAAACAGAGACGGATACGACCATCTTTTGCCCCAACCGCGCCGGCACCGATCCACACCAACTCGCCTGCCGTGCACAGCTCATCGAGCATCGACGGGCGAAACCCGCGCACACGGGCCGGCAACACGTCGGCCTCGATCGTTGAGGCGACCAGCGCAGCGCCCGTGAGCATGCCGAGCGATTCGACGAGGCTGTCCATGCCGCGCCGTTCGGCCGGG
>CALAHA010000187.1 GCA_937891565.1 uncultured Ilumatobacter sp.
GCGGCGACGGGCCCACCGCCTTCGCGGCGGTTGCTGAAGCAATGGCCGCAGCCCGCCACGGCACGATTCCGTCGCAGGGCGAAGAGCGTCGAGAAGCCCATATGCGGCGCGCGATTCGCGTGGCGAAGAAAGACGGGCACGAAACAATCGCTGTGATCTGCGGGGCATGGCACGTACCGGCGCTCGACCTCGATGCGCACCCGGCACAGGCCGACACAGCAACGCTGCGCGGTCTGGCAAAGGTCAAGGTCGCAGCAGCGTGGGTGCCCTGGACTCATCGCCGGCTCACACAGTCATCGGGCTACGGCGCAGGGGTGAGCAGCCCCGGCTGGTACGACCACATATTCCGCAATCCGGGCCCCGACGGGGTCGCCCGATTCTTCGTCGACGCAGCACACGTGTTGCGCTCGCGAGGCCATGCGGCATCACCTGATCACTTGATTGGCGGCACTCGACTCGCCACCACGCTTGCAGCGATGCGCAACCGGCCGCGCCCTGGGCTGGCCGAAGTGCTCGATGCCGCTGACGCGGTGATGGGTGGCCTCGACTTAGTGCGCAACGAACTTGTCGTTGGCGACGCACTCGGGTCGGTGCCCGAATCGGCCCCGCAAGTACCGCTCGCCCGCGACCTCGCGAAGGCACAAAAAGCTGCTCGCCTCAAACCCGAAGCTGCGACGCGCATCGTCGAAGTCGATTTGCGCACGCCGACCGGGCTGCGCAAGTCGCACCTGTTGCATCGACTACTGGCCATTGGTGTGCCCTGGGGCGTGCCCGAGGAGGGGCGGGGCTCGTCTGGCACTTTCCGTGAAACGTGGCGTGTCGCCTGGGAGCCCGAGTTGTCGGTGCGTCTGATCGAACAGTCGGGCTACGGCACGACCGTTGCGTCGGCAGCGACCAACCGTTTGATCGAACGTGGTCGGGCAGCAAGCGGCCTGGCCGATCTGGTTGGAGTGCTCGAGTCGGCGCTGTTCGGCGACCTGCCCGACGCTATTGAGCCGTGTGTTGTGCTGTTCGCCGAGCGTGCTGCGACCGATCCCGACGTCGGCCAATTGATGGACGCTGCGGTGCCGCTGGCCAACGCGCTGCGGTACGGCGATGTCCGCCAGACCGATGCGTCATCGATGCGTTCCGTGTTCGACGGGATCATCGTACGGATCCTCGCTGGTGTCGGCGTGGCATGTCGCCAGCTTGATGACGACGGCGCAGCAGTGATGGTCGAACGGCTGACTGGCGTGCAGGCGGCGCTCGCCGTCCTGTCACATCGGGCGCGAGACCGAGCCTTCCCCGACGTGCTTGCACAGTTGGCCGGGACCCGTTCTGGGCACGGCCTGGTGCACGGCCGGGCAACCAGGCTGCTGCACGACGGTGGCGCGTGGACCACGCGCGATGTCGAGCAGCGGCTGGGACAGGCGTTGTCGGGCGGAACGCCACCAGCAACTGGCGCTGCATTCATCGAGGGATTCCTCGCCGGCTCCGGCACGGTCCTGGTGCATGATGCCGACCTACTCGGTGTTGTCGATCGTTGGCTGTCGTCGCTGAAACCTGCCGAGTTTGACTCGGTCTTTGTCTTGCTCCGTCGGACCTTCGGGGCCTTCGAAGCAGCCGAGCGCCGACAGATCATGGCGCTGCTGCTTGATCAGTCACCGCAGCGCACGAATGGCTTTGGAACCGATGTCGACGTCCGACGCGCCGCCGAAGTTTTGATGACGGTGCGACACATGCTCGGTGTTGGCCCCGGCCAACCAATCGAGGAGTTGAGCGAGCAGTTGGCTGTGGTGCTTGATCGGCGAGTAACGCAGGATCGAGCAACGCAGGATCGAGCAACGCCGGATCGAGATGGATCGAGAGTGATCGAGATGACCGAGATGCTGGCCCGGGTCTCTGATTCTGAACGCCATCGTCGCTGGCGGCTGGTGCTCGGTGGTGCTGCTGACGATGTGCAAACGCAGCCCGTCGAACAGTCGCGCCAGCGCGCCGCCGAAAGAGCAGAGGGCACGGATGGTTCGGATGGCTTGGATGGTTCGGATGGCTTGGATGGTTCGGATGGCTTGGATGGCTTGGATGGTTCGGATGGCTTGGATGGCACAGGCGGTTCGGATGGCGTTGCCAGCGACGGTTCGGGTGGGGGTCAGGCGTTGGTCGGCGACGATCGCAGGATTGACGCTGCGCTTGGCGCGCTCTATGACCGAGACGACGCAAACGGCTCGGGGGCGCGCGGCCGACGCGGCGGCGGAAAGCGTGCCGGCGGGCTGGGGCGATCGAAGCCGGGTGTCGTGCGCTGGCTCGGTGACATTCGCACGTATTTTCCGACGCCACTCGTCCAGATCATGCAGCGCGATGCGGTCGAACGGCTCGACCTCAAACAGCTGCTGCTCGAACCCGAGCTGTTGCAGTCGGTCGAACCCGACATTCATATGGTGACGCTGCTCGTCGAGTTGAACAAAATGCTGCCCGACGAGACGCGGGCTACAGCCCGCCAGATCATTGCCCAGGTGCTTGCCGACATCGAAGCCCGGCTCCTCGACCAGACCCGTCAGGCGGTTCGTGGGGCGCTGGCCCGAAGCGCTCGGACCTCGCGCCCGCGCCCCGGCGACATCGACTGGAACCACACGATTGCAGCGAACCTCAAACACTGGTTGCCGGAACATCGCACGATCATTCCCGAACGGCTCGTCGGCCACGGGCGACGCCAGCGGAGCCTCGCCAAAGATGTCGTCATCGCCGTTGATCAGTCCGGTTCGATGGCCGACAGCGTTGTCTACGCCTCACTATTCGGTGGGGTGCTCGCGCAACTCCCGGCGTTGCGAACGCAGTTTGTTGCTTTCGACACCTCGATCACCGACCTCACGCCGTTCCTGCATGACCCAGTCGAAGTGCTCTTCGGGGTGCAACTTGGCGGAGGCACCGACATTGCCAATGCGCTGGGCTACTGCCAGCAGCTCATTGAGCGTCCGCGGGACAGCGTGCTGCTCCTCATTTCGGATCTCTATGAAGGTGGCAACACCGAGATGATGTATCGGCGGGTCGCCGAACTCGTCGCCTCCGGCGTGCGGGTCATTGTGTTGTTGGCGCTCAGCGACGAAGGCGCACCGGCCCACGACTACACCAATGCTGCAGCGCTCACAGCGCTTGGTGCCACAGTGATGGCGATCACACCTGGGGAGTTCCCGCAGGTACTCGCCGAAGCGCTCGTTTGATCGGCATGCTCGCCTCGGAAACGCGCGCCGCGGGTTTGCCCGTGTAGCTTGTGAGCCGTATGGGTCAGCTGGTCGCCGTCACTGAGAAGCCGAGTTCCACCCCAGGTGTAGTGCGCTTCGAGATCAATCGCACGTTGTCCGGGCAGGGGCACGAGCGGTTCCGTTCGATCCTCGATGCCCACGGCAATACGCCGTCAGACGAACTGGCACGACGCTTGTTCGGCACCGGCCAGGTCGCAAGCGTTCACGTGTACGCCAACATCATCACGGTCGACCTCGAAAAAGGGTACGACTCGGCAGGCCTTGCGGATCTCGTTCGTGACCTGCACACGTACTGGAAGCCGGGCGTCAAGCCGCCGTCGCCCGAAGAGTTGCAGCACGGTGAGCCAGCGGACGCTGTTGCCTCAGGCGGCGAATCAGGCGGCGAATCAGGTGGTGAATCAGGTGGTGAATCAGGTGGTGAATCAGGTGGTGTTGAACTGTCGGCTGAAGCTCAGAAGGTGCCGTCGCATCTGCTTGAGCGTGGGCGAGCCGCCCGCGCTAAGTGGAACTCCCGTTAGTCCTCGTTTTCGTTTTTTAAACGAGCACGGTCAGCGCGCTGTGCAAGTGCGCTCTAGTGTTCAATACACGCGTTGAGCGGTATTGCATGAGCGAATCAGTTTTGACCCTCCAAGAAGCTGCCGATCAACTCGGCGTGCACTACATGACCGCATACCGTTATGTCCGCCTGGGCCTCATGGATGCCGACAAGATCGGCGGCACGTGGAAGGTCACTCCCGATGCGGTGGCGGCGTTTCAGGCTGGTTCTGTGCGATCGCCGGTTGCACCAGGGGAGCGCGCTCCGTGGAGCGAGCGACTCGAGTCGCGCTTGGTCGCTGGTGATTCCCGTGGGGCCTGGGGCGTCATCGAGTCGGCCATGTCAGCTGGCAAGGAATTGGACCAGGTGTACCTCGAGATGCTGACGCCAGCAATGGTCAGTATCGGTGAACGGTGGAGTGCAGGTGAACTCGATATTGCTATCGAGCACCGTGCGAGTGGTATGGCGATGCGGATCATCGGTCAGCTCGGGCATCGGTTTGTACGTCGCGGACGACCCCGCGGCACGGTGATCACTGCGACGCCGGCGGGCGAGACTCATATGTTGCCGTTGGCGATGCTCAGCGATCTGTTGCGGCTGGAGGGATGGGAAGTCTCTGATCTGGGTGCCGACCTCCCCGCCACATCATTGGGGCTGCTTGTTGCCGACACTCCAGATGCCGTTGCGGTCGGGATCTCGGTCTCGTCAGAGGACTGTCTCGCGCAGCTCGCCGAGTCATGCGCGGCAGTGCGTGCGGTAGCGCCGAAGCTGCTGATTGTCGCTGGTGGCCGAGCGATTCGTGACGACGAGCACGCTCGATCCCTCGGTGCCGACGGTGCAGCGGCAAGTTGCCAACAGATGAGTCTGCTGATCGAAACGCATCTGGCGTCCCTGCAAAAACAACCGGTCTGACAGCGCCGCATTCGGTCTTGCGGTATCGAACGTGTGTTCGATACTATGTCGGAATGGACGTTGCGGTACGCGATATTAACGACGATATGCCTGGCGATATCGCTGGCGAGCGGGGTAACGATGTCGCGGCACTGGTCGAGGCACCGCTGGCATCGGTGTTGGCGGCACTCGGCGACCGAGTTGCGCCGGTGTCGATGGCTCGTGAACGAGTGCTGCCGGTTGCTGGGCATGTTGCCAAACTCTTTTCCGAAGGCGGCTTGGTGCGCGGTCGTGTCTTGTCGTGCCGTGGCATGGCTGCGACGTCGGCGTCACTCGACCTGGTTGCTGCGGCAGTGGCAGCAGGATCGTGGCTGGCGGTGATCGACGTGCCCACGCTCGGGCTCGATGCGGCCAGCGAGCTCGGTGTGCCGCTCGAACGCATTGTCGCGATCGACACATCTCTGGGCGGCAAGACCACCGCAGCCAATGTCGCCGAACGCGCAGCCCGGTGGGCCGATGTGGTTGCCGCTGCTGCCGATGGATTCGAAGTGATGCTCACACGGGTGCCCGTCGAGGTCACGGCCAGCACGGTGCGCAAGGTTGCCACCCGTTTGCAGCAGCGGGGGGTTGTCATGCTGGTACTCGGTGACCCAGGGCCGTTGGTGTGTGACGGCGTGATCGACACCATCGAGCAGGTCTGGTCGGGTGTGGGTGCCGGGTGGGGGCATCTGCAGCAGCGCACGGTTGATATGTCGGCATCTGGGCGCCGGGTGCCCGGTCGTCGATGCGTTTCGCTGGCGCTGCCGTTCGGCACGTCGGCCACGTCGGCCACGTCGGCCACGTCGAGCGAACACGATGCAGCAGCTATCGACAATTGGCCGCCATTGCTCTCTGCGGTGAGCTAATCATGGGTGGTTCGCCAATGCGTATGGTCACGGTGTGGCTGCCTGACTGGCCAGCGGTTGCTGCTGGGTTTCGTCCCGAACAGTTGGCCGCTGTGATGCACGCCAACCGGGTGGTGGCGCGCACGGCTGCTGCTGCCGCCGAGGGCGTGGTGATCGGGCAGCGGCGGCGGCAAGCGCAACGGCGCTGCCCCGACATCGTTCTTGTTGACCACGATGTTGCTCGCGATGCCCGCGAGTTCGAGCCAGTGGTGCGCGCTGTTGCTGAGTTCTCGCCTCGGCTCGATGTGGTCGAAGCGGGCTGGATCAGCCTGGCAGCACGTGGGCCTTCGCGGTACTTCGGCGGCGATGCGGCGCTGTCGGATGTGCTGCTTGAAGCCATTGGTCGCTCAGTGGGTGTCACGGGAACGGGTGTTGGGGGAACAGGTGGGCCCGTCGGTGTTGGCGTCGCTGATGGCCGGTTTGCATCGAGCGTGGCGGCGCGGTTATCGGTGCGGCGGGGTTCTGCGGTCTTGGTCGAAGCTGGCGGGTCGGCAGCCTTCTGTGCGCCGTTGCCGATTGGTTGGCTGCAGACGTTGGGGGAGTGCGAACCCGAGATGATCGACCTATTCAGCCGGCTCGGCTTGCGTCGGCTTGGTGACCTCGCTGCGCTCACGGCTAGCGATGTGCTCGGGCGTTTCGGTCACCCCGGTGTGCACGCCCATCGGTTGGCCTCAGGTGCCGATCATCGGTTGCCGAGCACCACTGATCCGTCGCCGGAGCGTCGGCTCGATCACGTGCTCGACGACCCGGTTGCTCAGGCGGCTGCAGTGGTCTTTGTCGCCAAGCAACTGGCCGACGAGTTGGCGCAGGCCCTGTCGGCTGAAGGCCGCGTGTGTACTCGGCTGGTTGTGCAGCTTGAAACCGAGCACAGTGAGCGATCTGAACGTTCGTGGTTCCGTTCAGCAGGGCTGAACGCCGCAGCGATGGTCGAGCGTGTTCGTTGGCAACTCGATGCGTGGACCAATCTGCCGCGAGGGAGCGATCAGGAGATCACCGGAGGTATTGCTCTTATCAGGCTGACACCTGACGAGGTGCGCGCTGACGTCGGGAGCCAGCTCGGGTTGTGGGGCGGTCAGTCCGAGGCTGACCGGCAGGCCGCGCGGAGCATCGCCCGACTGACCATGCTCACCTCTGACGAAGCAGTCACGGTGCCGGTGTGGAATGGCGGGCGGCTGCCGGCTGATCGCTATCGCTGGGTGTCGGCGTCGATGGTCGATCTTGATCAACGGCAGCGGGCGACGTCGGCTGCCGGGACGGGAAGTGGACCAGTAGGTCCCTGGCCGGGCTCGCTTCCGTCACCGTCGCCGGCCACGGTGTTTGCCGAGCCACATCCGGTTGAAGTCTTCGACGAGACGGGGCAGCCGGTCAAGGTCAGTGGGCGCGGAGTGGTGTCAGCGGGGCCTGCTCAGTTCAGGTTGCTGACCGGCGACGAGGCGTCAGGATGGCGGCGCGGTCGGTTGCGCCAGGTTGCTGCCTGGGCGGGGCCGTGGCCGATCGATGAGCGTTGGTGGGAGCCCGAACGGCATCGTCGATTAGCCCGCTTTCAGATGGTCACCGACGATCAGCGCAGCTACCTGGTGATTGCCGAACACCAACGCTGGTGGATCAGTGCTCTCTACGACTGAGCGACCAGGTAAAGATCGAGATCGAGATCAGCCGACGCCGACGGCGAGGGGGATCCCGATGGCGTCGGTGATGTCGTTGGCAAGGCGAAAGCCGACACCGCGGACGGTGTGGATCACCTTTGTGCCGGGTGCTGCCTGGTCGAGCTTGCGGCGCAGGTTGGACAGGTGCACATCCACGACGTGGCTGTCACCGACCCAACGCGGTCCCCAGACGGCATCAAGTAGTTCGTCACGTGTGCACACTTCAGTGGGGCGACGGCAGAGCTGCTCGAGCAGCGAGAACTCGATGCGAGTGGTCAGTGCTTCTTCGTTGTCAACACGGACTTCGTGGCGGCCAAGGTCAATGGTGAGCGGGCCGAAGATAAGCGATGCGGCGCTGACGCTCTCGACACGTTGCTGCAGCTGACGCGGGCGGCGGAGCATCGCATTGCAGCGCGCAGCGAGTTCATCGACATGCAGAGGGGTGGAAATGGCGTCGTCGGCACCGGACTGCAGCACGACGGAGCGCACGCGATGCTCACCTTCGCCTGCGATGCACATCAGGTATTGCTCGGTTGAGTTGCGGAGCTGTTCGAACAGCGGTCGGCCCTCGGGGGTGACGAGGCGCGAGTCGACGATCAGCACATCGGGGGAAAACGACTGAGCGAGCAGCATGGCTGCTTCGGCGTCGGTCGGGGCACTGACGCAGAAACCCGAGGAGCGCAGGCCAGCAACGGCGACTCGACGCAGGTCGGGATCAGACACCGCAATCAGGATTCGAGGTGAGAGATTGATTTCTTGGTCCATAATCATTTTTCCGCCAGGAGTGGTCCACCGACCGGGTTGGAGTGCGGTGTTCTGTTCGAGCCATGCGAGTGGTTGACCCGTTTGTTCTGGCTTTCCTTGAGGTATCGGCTCGAATTGTCTGGAACTCAAGAAGAAATTGACAAAAAATTGCATCAATATGATTTGGATCGGTCCGCCAGACGGCCAACAATGAGGTGTATGTCGCTCGATGTGCTTGCTCGATTGCGGTCCGATGTGGTGGCGCGTGTCGCCGTCAATGAACGTGAACAGGTGTCGATTGAACGGTTCGTCGAGGCGTTCGACAAGCTCAGCGACCCGCTATCGCAGAAATCTGATCCGATTCACGTCACCGGCTCGGCGTTGGTGGTCGGGCCGCGCGGGGTGATCTTGCTGAAGCACAAGCGGCTCGGCTTCTGGTTGCAGCCAGGTGGACACATCGATCCGGGGGAGACGCCGTGGGCCGCTGCGCTGCGTGAGACTCGCGAAGAAACTGGGCTCGATGTTGCCTTCTTTGACGCGCTCGACGCCGACGATGTGCCGCCTCTTGTGCACGTCGATGTGCATGTCGGTGGTCGAGGGCACACACATCTCGACGTGCGCTACTTAATTGATGGTGGCGCTGGGGACCCTGCTCCGCCGGCGGATGAGAGCCAAGAGATCGACTGGTTCGAGTGGGATGCAGCAGTTGAGCGCGCCGATCCGGGGCTTGCGGGGATCTTGCGGTACCTCCAAGCCAGATTTTCATCCTGACTCGACTTGCAAGAAAAGAACACCTGTTCGATAATGGCGGGATGGGGTTCAACAACCCGTCCTGGTCATGGAGCGAACTCGAAGCAACCCTGTCGGGTCAGCCGCCATCATCAGGGCCGCAGCAACACAGTACGAAGCCGATCAACCGAGATGGTCGCGCGCCGGGAAGCCCATCGTGGAATGCTGGTGGCGACAGCCCGGCATGGAGCCGCAAACGGCAGCCATTCGAAGCGCCTGATGGGTTGCACGGCGCGACGTCGAATGCAGATGTTGTTCCGTACGCAGAGCTGCACTGTCATTCAAATTTCTCGTTTCTCGACGGTGCTTCTCATCCGGAAGAACTCGCCACCGAGGCAGCTCGGCTCGGGCTCACAGCCTTGGCGCTCACCGATCACAACGGGTTCTACGGGGTGGTGCGATTTGCCGAGGCGGCCAAGGCCGTTGGTCTGCTGACCGTGTTCGGCGCCGAGATCACCCTGACCGACGGCTTACTCCCCGGCTTAAGAGTGGCGCGCAGCGAACCAGACACCGACCGCCAGGTAGCTACAGGTCGTGTCCCTGATGCGCATGCGTCGGATCCGCCAGGAACCCATCTTCTGATGCTGGCCGATGGGGTCGAGGGATACGGCAAGCTTTCGCGGGCGTTAAGCCTTGGTCATCTGGCCGGCGAGAAGGGTGCACCGCAGTTCGCGTTTGCCGATCTGGCCGAGATGTTGGGCGGCCACGTCTGGGTCCTCACCGGCTGCCGTAAGGGTGGGGTGCCCGCAGCTCTGGCCAGCGGTCAGCCCGAGGCGGCGCGACGCGAACTCGACCAGCTGATCGAGGGGTTCGGACAGGACCGTGTGCTGGTCGAACTGTGGGATCACGGCGATCCACTCGACTCGGCACGCAACGATGCGCTGTACGAACTGGCCCAGCAGACGGGGGTCGGGTGCGTGGCGACCAACAACGTTCACTATGCGACACCAGCGCAACGCAAGCTGGCCACCGCACTTGCCGCAGTCAGGTCACGGCGCAGCCTGGCCGATGTCGACGCGTGGCTGCCGGGCTCGGCGGGAGCACATTTGCGATCTGGTGCCGAGCAGCAGGCTCGCTTCGCTCGATATCCGGGCGCGGTTGAGCGGGCAGCCGCTGTGGGCCAGGCAGCGGCATTCGACCTCGCACTCGTGGCGCCGAAACTCCCACCGTTCCCATGCCCCGCTGGTGCTGGCGCTGGTGATCAGCCGCTCACCGAGATGCAGTACCTCCGCCAGGTCGCAGAAGCAGGTGGCACGAAGCGCTACGGGGCCCGGCCGACCCAATCTGAAGATCTGTCGTTGCGATCCAGGGCTTGGCAGACCATTGACCGTGAGCTGGCGCTGATCGAACAGCTCGACTTCGCCGGCTACTTCCTTGTGGTGTGGGATCTCGTGGAATTCTGCCGTCGTTCCGACATTTACTGTCAGGGGCGCGGGAGTGCAGCGAACTCGGCGGTCTGCTACGCCATCGGGGTCACGGCCGCCGATGCCGTGTCGCTCGGCCTGCTGTTCGAACGCTTCCTGTCGCCCGAGCGGGATGGCCCACCCGACATTGACATCGACATCGAGTCTGACCGCCGCGAGGAAGTCATCCAGTACGTGTATGAACGCTACGGACGACATCACACCGCACAGGTCGCCAACGTGATCACCTACCGGGCGCGTTCGGCGGTGCGCGACATGGCCAAAGCGCTCGGCTACGAACCCGGCCAGCAAGACGCCTGGTCGAAACAGGTCGATGGCTGGGGAGGAGTTGCGGTGACAATGGAGCAGCAGGAACAAGAACAGCGCGCGATCATTCCGAAGGCGGTGCTTGAATTGGCGCTCGAAGTCGAAGACGCGCCGCGCCACCTCGGTATCCACTCGGGCGGCATGGTGATCGCCGACCGGCCGGTGATCGAGGTATGCCCGGTCGAGTGGGGCCGGATGGACAAGCGGTCGGTGCTGCAGTGGGACAAAGACGACTGTGCAGCTACGGGCCTCGTGAAGTTCGATCTGCTCGGCCTCGGCATGCTCTCGGCGCTGCACTACGCCGTCGACCTGGTCCGTGAACACCGGGGCTACGAGATCGACATCGCGACCATCCCGCAGGACGACGACGTGTACGCAATGTTGTGCCGCGCCGACACGGTCGGGGTATTCCAGATTGAGTCGCGTGCCCAGATGGCGACCTTGCCGCGCCTCAAACCGCGCCGGTTTTATGACCTTGTGGTCGAGGTAGCGCTCATCCGGCCAGGCCCAATCCAGGGCGGTTCGGTGCACCCGTACATCCGGCGTCGCAACGGCCAGGAGCAGGTCACGTATCTTCACCCGCTGCTCGAAAACTCCTTAGGCAAGACTCTCGGGATTCCGCTCTTCCAAGAACAGCTGATGCAGATGGCAATCGACGTTGCCGGCTTCACTCCGGCCGAGTCCGATGAGCTGCGCCAGGCCATGGGATCGAAACGGTCGGCTCGGCGGATGGAGCAGCTTAAGCAGCGGCTCTACGCCGGGATGGCGACCAACGGCATCGTTGGCGACGTCGCCGACGAGCTGTACCTGAAGATGAAGGCATTCGCGAACTACGGGTTCCCCGAGTCGCACTCGGTCAGCTTTGCGTACCTCGTCTACGCCTCGTCGTGGATCAAGTATCACGAGCCAGCAGCATTCTGTGCGGCACTGCTCAACGCCCAGCCGATGGGGTTCTGGTCGCCACACACACTGGTTCGCGATGCCCGTCGACACGGTGTGGTCGTCCACACTCCCGATCTCAACGCATCGCTGGCCGGCGCCACCTTGGAGCCCGGCCGGGGAGTGTCGGCCAGCAGTTTGGCAGTCAGGCTCGGCCTCGGTTCGGTGCGAGGGATTGGCAGCGGATTAGCCAAACAGATTGAAACGGTGCGCACAGAGGGCGGCTTGTTCACTGACACCGAAGACCTCGTGCGCCGGGTTCCTGATCTGCAGCTCCCGCAGCTCGAAGCGCTGGCCACCGCCGGGGTGTTCAGCGAGTGCTTTACACTCAATCGCCGCGAAGCAATATGGACGGTCGGCGCCACCGTCCAGTCGCGGCCTGGTCGCCTGGAAGGCATCATCACCGGTGATGCCGCGCCTCGGTTGCCAGGGATGACTCCGATGGAAGAAGCCGTTGCCGACCTGTGGGCCACCGGCGTGTCGCCTGATGGGCACCCCACACAGTTCGTGCGCAAGGAACTGGATGCGATTGGGGTGCTGACGTCGGTGCAGCTGTGGAGTGCAGAACCCGGCACAGTGGTCCATGTTGCCGGAGTGGTGACGCATCGCCAGCGACCCCAAACAGCCCGGGGGGTGACCTTCATCAACCTCGAAGACGAGACCGGGTTGATCAACGTGGTGGTGTCGAAGGGCTGCTGGCATCGGTTCCGTCAGGTGGCTCGCGAGGCCCCCGCAATGGTGATCCGCGGCCGGCTCGAGCGGGCTGAAGGTGTGATCAACGTCGTGGCTGAACGGCTCGATCCGTTGCCGATGGCTGGCAAGACAGAAAGCCGCGATTTCCGCTGAAAGCCTGACTGATGACGTTTCGGCCCGCACTCCGTTGGGTACCGTTTACTGATGTCTGATTCTCGTCTGCCTGATCCTGAATTCGATCCCACCACCGTGCAACCAACCGTGCAACCAACCGTGCAACCAACCGTGCAACCAACGGTGTCGCCAGCTTGGCAGGGTGCAGCCCACACACCGGCGGCAGGACAGCCGACGTCTTCGT
>CALAHA010000188.1 GCA_937891565.1 uncultured Ilumatobacter sp.
CGGCTCGCGCACCGGACGGAAGCTGCTCCCAGCGTTCGTCGCCGATCAGCCGGCGCATGAAGGTCTCGGCAGCTTCGGCCAAGTCGGTTGCACCGACCGCTGCTCCCCCGGCTGTTCCGCTCGGCCACCAATCGAGCCACGACAGTGGCGTTTCATAAATGGCAGCTTGGCGAATCAGGTCGGGGTGGCGTTCGGCTGCGCCAAGTACGACGTTGCCGCCAAAGCTGTGGCCAAACGCAAGGTCGACGACTCGTCCAGGTGTATGCGCTTGCAGCACACCTGCGAAGTCCGTCACGTGCTGCTCGACGGTGTTCTGTCCGCCCACATCACGTGATCGGCCGTACCCGCGGCGATCGTAGCGCAACACGTGGAACCGTTTGTCGAGACGCCGGCTTAGCCGCAGCATGCCGGCAGAACGGTCCATCGTTCCGTGGACTAGCACCGCGAGCGGCAGCGCCGGATCACCGGAGGTTTCTGCCCAGAGATCAGTCGACATGGACAATGCGCATGACGTCAGACGCCGCACGGCCCACCCAGGAGCGCTTTGCGCCGCCGACGGGGAGTTGCTGATTCTTGTTCGGTGAACCGGCCAGCACCAGCACCGTCTCACCGTGGTGAATGATCCCCGCACGGAGCGCAGTTTCAACAGCGAACCACACCATTTCGTCGGTCGACTCGTACGTGTCGACCTGCATCGGGGTGACGCCCCACGTCATGGCGAGACTGCGGACCATTGCCGCGTCAGGTGACAGCGCAACCATTGCCGCGTCGGGACGGAACCGCGCCATGGCGCGAGCGGTACGACCGCTCTGGGTGCAGCAAAGAATCGCCGTCGCCCCGGAATCAAGCGCCGCCTGTGATGCTGCGTGCGTGAGCGCTGCGGTCACTCGGTCACCGTGCTCCATCGGCTCGAACCGACCATCGAGTTGCACCCGACCCAAGCGATTGGCCCACTGGCGATAGCTCGCTTCAGACTCGGCGCGTTCGGCAATCTTGCCCATCGTGGTGACGACCGCAACAGGGTCGCGGCCAATGGCCGTTTCACCCGACAACATCACTGCGTCGGTGCCGTCGAACACCGCGTTGGCCACGTCGCTCACCTCCGCGCGTGTTGGCGCCGACGACGTGATCATTGATTCGAGCATTTGTGTCGCAGTGATCACCGGCACGCCAACTTCGACGCAGTGCCGGATGATCTTCTTCTGCAGATGCGGGACGTCTTCAATCGGGCAGTCGATGCCCAGATCGCCACGAGCGACCATCACCGCATCGGATGCGGCGACGATTTCGGTCAGGTTGGCAATCGATGCGCTCGTCTCGATCTTCGCGACGAGCCTGGCGCGGGTACCAACAACGTCGCGAACGCGCTGCACGTCGACGGCCTGGCGCACAAAGGAGACCGCCACAAACTCGACACCGGCGCTCGCCATCCCCTCGGCGAGAACGAGATCTTCTTCGGTTGGCGTCGACAGGCGAAGCTTCTCAGACGGCAGATGAACGCCAGGCTGGCCATTCACCAGTCCACCGGCTTCGACGCGAGCGAGAGCGAACTCGTCGCCGACTGACTGCACCGACATCGAAATCGCGCCATCGCCAAGCATGACGTGACCGCCAATGATCAAATCTTCAAGGAGCGTCTCGTACTGGACGTAGATGCAGTTCTCGTCACTCGGCTCGTCACCGGCCCGGAGCTGGATTTCCTCACCGACGACCAACAGCGAGCCACCATCAGGGAATCGCCCGGAGCGAACCTTCGGGCCCGGCAGGTCGGCCAACACTGCGACTTCTTTACCAACCGCTTCGGCGGCTGCTCGCACGCTCGCGAGCCGCACCAGATGTTCGTCAATCGTGCCGTGGCTCAAGTTCAAGCGAACGACGTCCACACCCGCACGCATCAGGTCTTGCAGCACCACCGGCGTGTCGCTGGCTGGGCCGATGGTAGCCACGATCTTTGTTCTGCGAGTCATATCTGCTTGTCTATCTTTCGTGGAATTATTGTTGGTTCGTCATGCCCTACCGATTCGGAAGGAACTGGAGCAGGGCGCTGCCGACCCAGAACTGTCTGATGACGGCGTCGCACAAGCAGCACTGCTCGCACAGTATCTCGCATCCGAGCATCTCGATGCTGTGTATGCGAGCCCAATGAACCGAGCGCGCCAAACCGCTGAGCCAGTCGCCGCTCATCGCGCCCTGGAGTTGCGGTTCCGCGACGGCCTGGCCGAATTCGACCGGCATAGTTCTGAGTACATCCCGGTCGAAGAGCTGAAGGCATCTGGCGACCCGCGCTGGGCCCAAATGCTCAGCGGTGAATGGGATGCCGACGAGTCACCGCAAGAATTTCATCAGCGGACCGTCGAAACCATCGAAGCAATCATCGACGACCACCGCGGGCACCGCGTCGCCGTTGTCTGCCATGGCGGAGTGATCAACGCGTACTTGACCACGATCATGAAGATGGGCAACGAGTTCGGACGGGGGTTCTTCTACCCGAACTACACCTCGATCCATCGAGTTGCCGCTTCGTCCAATGGCGACCGATCGGTCATTACGATCAACGAAACAAGCCACCTCCGTCACAGCGGGCTGCCCATGGGGCTGTTCCAGAAGGGCTAACCATGCCAGCAACGAATGACATCGCTGACCTCATTGCTTACCTCGACGCATCACCCTCGCCACGACACGCCGTTGCGTCAACTGTGGCGCGTCTCACTGGTTTCGACCAGGTCGATGAAACCGCAGCCTGGGTCGATGTTCCACAGCGTGGCTACGTCGTTCGTGGCGGAGCAATCGTCGCCTGGGTGATTCCCGATGGTGCCGCTGCGACCACGGCGTTCCGCATCGCCGGCGCGCACACCGACTCGCCGTGCCTTCGAGTCAAGCCGCGGCCCGACACAAGCAGCGTTGGCTGGAAGCAGCTCGGTGTCGAGGTGTACGGCGGAATCCTCAACAACACGTGGCTCGACCGCGACCTCGGTGTCGCCGGTCTGCTGGTTAACGCCGACGGCTCGACCACGCTCGTCGACGTCCGCACCCCGATTGCCCGAGTACCGCAGCTGGCAGTACACCTCGACCGAGGCGCGAACGACACCGGGTTGATCCTCGACCGACAGCAGCACCTCACGCCGGTATGGGGCGTCGGTGTCAGCGCACCCGGCGATTTCGCCCGCTGGATCGGTGAGCAGGCCGGACTCGACGCAGCTCCGTCATGGTGGGAACTCTGCCTGTATGACGTCCAGGGTGCAGCCGTGATCGGTGCAGACCAATCGATGCTCGCGTCGGGCCGTCTCGACAACCTGCTGTCCTGCTGGGCCGCCACCTCGGCAATCACAGCCGCTGCACCGTCAGACCACATCGCGGTCATCGTGCTGAATGACCATGAAGAGGTTGGTTCGTCGAGCACGACCGGCGCGGCCGGCCCGTTGCTCGAAGCGGTGCTCGATCGACTGGTCGCATCCCGGGGTGGCTCATCCGACGACTTTCACCGGACAACGGCCGCGTCGATGTGCATTTCGGCAGACAACGCACACGGAATCCACCCGAACTATCCGGAACGCCACGAGCCACAGCACCACCCGGTCATCAACGCCGGTCCCGCCCTCAAAGTCAACTCAAATCAGCGCTATGCAACCTCCGCTGAGACAGCTTCGGCATTCCAGCGGGCATGCGAAGCAGCCGACGTGCCGTGGCAGGTCTTTGTCTCGCGGAACAACATGCCGTGTGGCTCGACCATCGGTCCGATCACCTCAACCCGCCTCGGTATCGCCACGGCCGACATCGGTGTACCGCAGCTGTCGATGCATTCAGCTCGGGAGCTGTGCGGCGCCGATGACCCCGCCCATCTCACTCACGCACTGACCGCTTTCTTCGACTGAGTGTCACACCGAGGTCAGCCACAGTGTGACATGCCGTCAGCTGATCTTGGTCTGGGCCTCGTCGTAGAGCCGTTGGATCTCTATGTGGAGTTGTGCGGTCGTGGCTTTGATGGCATTGCGAGAGGCGCGGCCGTTCTCGGCGACTTCAACTCGAAGCGGAGCGCCAATCACGATCTTCACTTTCCGCGGAAAGATGAACTTCGCGCCACGCGGCATCACACGGTCTGAACCAGCGATTCCGACAGGAATGATCGGGACACCTGACTTCGATGCCAGGTATGCAGCACCATCGAACAACGGCTGGACCGTCGGCCCGTCCTTGCGCTCCCCCTCCGGGAACAGCACCAGCGGCTCACCCGCATCGAGTACCGCCAGACAACGCATCAGCGCCTCGCGGTCGGCCGTGCCACGAGAAACCGGGAAAGCTCCGAGCGCCGAGATCAACTTCCCGACGCTGGCGAACTTCCACATCGAGTCTTTGCCCATGTACCGAATCCGACGACGGCTAATACATGCCGAGATGGGCGTGTCGACGTAGCTGCGATGCACCGGTGCAATGACGTACCCACCTGTGGCAGGGAGGTGCTCGCGGCCCTCGATCGACATCCGCGTGTAGAGCTGCGTGAAACCGCACGCGAAGGTCCTGATCACCCGATAGAACGCCCTGCTGCCAAACGACTGTCCGGCGAAGCCGGTCTCAGCTTTGGTCATCGGGCAGCAGTCGGAGGATTTGTTCGACGACTTCGTCGATTGACAGGCCGCTCGTATCGACGACGATCGACCCTGATGCCTCGGTCAACGGACTGTCGTCGCGCGTCGAGTCTTTTCGGTCACGCTCAATAATCGACGCTTCGACCTCGTCGACATCGCCGCCGATTTCAGCCACTCGGCGTTCAGCGCGCACTCGCGCTGAGGCAGTGATGTAGAGCTTGAGCGGGGCATCAGGGAACACAACCGACCCGATGTCGCGACCTTCGACGACGGCACCGCCGTGTGCGATAACCCATTCACGCTGTCGACGCACAAGTTCTGTACGGACCGAGCTGTTTGCTGCAACCGCACTGACCGCCGAGGTCACTTCGCGGCCGCGGATCTCGATCGACGCATCGACGCCATCGACCGTGATGCCCTCGCCGGCAAGCCGAATGTCGATGGCAGCAGCAACCCGGGCGACCGATTCGACATCGCCCGGATCAAGCCCACGACGCAGCACGCCGAACGTGACGCCCCGGTACATCGCACCGGTGTCGAGGTATGCCAGATCGAGTCGCGCAGCCACTGCTCGACCCACTGTGCTCTTGCCTGCGCCTGCCGGGCCATCGATCGCAACGACCAATAAGTCGCTCACCAGCTCACTCCGACCGGACGACCTTCGTCGTAACCAGAGGAACTCTGCACCCCGACAACGGCTCGCTCTCGGAACTCGTTGATCGTGGCGGCACCTGCATACGTACACGAGGAACGCAATCCGGCCACGATCTGGTCGATAATGTCTTCGACGCTCGGGCGCTCGGGATCGAGATACATACGCGACGTGCTGATGCCCTCTTCGAACAGTTCCTTACGCGCCCGATCGAATGCCGACTCGCTCCGGGTGCGGTTTTTCACTGCACGATTCGAGGCCATCCCGAAGCTCTCTTTGTAGAGACGCCCATCGGGGTCACGCAGCGTGTCAGCGGCCGACTCATACGTGCCAGCCAGCCACGAACCAAACATCACGCTGGCCGCGCCGCCGGCGAGGGCAAGTGCCACATCACGTGGGAAACGAACGCCGCCGTCGGCCCAGATGTGCGTACCGAGCCGATCGGCTTCCGCTGCACATTCGAGTACCGCGGAGAACTGCGGCCGGCCAACGCCGGTCATCATACGAGTCGTACACATGGCACCCGGACCAACGCCCACTTTGATCACGTCGGCCCCAGCTTCGATCAGTTCGCGAGTTCCTTCGACCGTGACGACGTTGCCGGCAACAATCTTGGCGTTCGGGCACGCAGCCCGGACTGCAGTGATCACTCGCAACGTACGCGTCTGATGGCCATGCGCAGTGTCGATCACGAGCACGTCAGCGCCGAACGATTCGAGTTCCTTGGCTCGAGCAGCCGGGTCGCCGTTGATGCCGACTGCCACGCCGACAAGCAACTTCCCGTCGGCATCAACCGCCGGGCGATAGATCGTCGAACGCAGCGCGCCCTTGCGAGTCATGACTCCAAGGAGTCGTCCGTTGTTCGCTGCATCGATCACCGGCGCGACATGCAGACGGCTACCTTCGAGCATCTCGAACGCATCAGCTGGTGCCGTATCGGCGGCGAGTAGATGGAGGTTGGTGCTCATCACGTTGCGCAACTGAGTGAAGCGGTCGAACCCTTCTTGGTCGCGTTCGGTGAAGACACCGACGGGCCGACCCTCGTCGACAATCACGACGGCGCCATGTGCCCGCTTGTGGATCAGTAACAGCGCGTCACCGATCGTTGCCTCTGGTGGCAGCGTGATCGGCGTCTCGAATACAGGGTGTCGAGACTTGATATAGGCGATGACACCACCGACGAGATCGACAGGGATGTCTTGGGGCAGGATCGCAATACCGCCACGACGGGCCACCGTTTCGGCCATGCGCCGGCCCGCGACGGCGGTCATATTTGCAACGACCAACGGGATCGTCGTCCCGATGTCGTCGGGCGTCGTCAAATCGACGTCCATCCTTGACGGCACGTCGGAAAGACTGGGGACCATAAAGACATCGCTGTAGGTCAGGTCGTGCTGTGGTTCGTGAAGAAGTCGCATCTCGTTCGATCGCTCGGGAGTCTTGGGGCGCCCATTTTCTTGGCCCAGGTACGATACGGCCTATCCTGCCTTCTCTATGGCATCCGTGGTACTCGTTCATGGTTGGGGTGGAGCGTTCTCGACCACGTGGCAACGTAGCGGTTTCACCGCTCTGCTCGCCGATGGCGGCAAGCATGTCATCGGTGTCGACCTACTCGGCCACGGTGAGGCACCGAAGCCACACGATCCTGAGCAGTACGCCGACCTGACCGAACGGGTCTTTGATGCCATAGACGCTGAGTCACCTGAGGAACCTGTCGAGGCGGTTGGGTTCTCGCTCGGAGCGCTCACGCTGCTTCGCGCAGCCATTGCCCGGCCCGAACGTTTCAGCCGAATCGTTCTTGGCGGTATCGGCCAGAACGTGATCGAGCGTGATCACGTCGGCGCCACCCGCATCGTCGAAGGGCTTGAGCGAGTTATCGCAGCCGAAGATTCAGATAATGCCCCCGATCTCGATGAAATGGATCAGATCGCGCGGCTCTTCGTGCAGTACGCGCAGCAGCCCGGCAACGACATTCGGGCGCTCGCCGCAGTGATGCGTCGACCATCAGTTCACGACTTCGATCCCGGCGATCTCGCGACCATTACCTGTCCCGTTCTGGTCGTCGTCGGCGACCGCGACTTCGTGCATCCCGGCGACAAGCTGGCCAGCCTCTTTCCTGCCGGTCGGTGCGAAACACTCAAGAACGTTGACCACTTCGCAACGCCCGAAGCATTCGGGTTCTTCGATGCAACACTCGAATTTCTCGACGCCATCTGAACCTCTCTCGCCAATGAACACACCATCGTTGGTCACCACCAACATCGACGTCGCGATCCGCAAGCTCCGCGCTGGCGGCGTGGTCGCAGTGCCCACCGAAACTGTGTATGGGCTTGCGGCAGATGCCTCAAACCCCGCCGCAGTCGCACGTATCTTTGCGCTGAAAGGTCGGCCCATCGGCCACCCCCTCATTGTCCACATCGCCGACGCAGATCAACTCGATGTGTGGTCGTCAGACCCAAGCAACATTGCACGCCAGCTGGCTACCAATGGATGGCCCGGCCCGCTCACGTTGATCGTGCCGCGATCTGAGCGAGTGCACGATGCGATCACCGGCGGCCGAACGACTGTGGGCTTGCGAGTCCCGGCACATCCCATGACGCTCGACCTGCTCCGAACGAGCGGGTTGGCCATCGCCGCGCCGTCGGCCAACCGGTTCGGCGCTGTCAGTCCGACCACGGCACAGCATGTCCTTGACGACTTGGGTGGCCTACTTGATCCTGTAACCGACGCCATCGTCGATGGAGGTCCGTGCACGGTCGGGCTCGAAAGCACGATCATCGACACCACCGTCGATCCACCGCAACTCTTGCGAGCCGGTGCGATCACCGCCGACGATGTCGCTGCGCTCGTCAGCGACCTCGCTCAGGCGGCCGGGCCGTCGCGGGCCAGCGGGATGCTCGAATCGCACTATGCACCGCAATGCGCGGTCCGCCTGGTCGACAGCGCCGACGATGCTTGGGCGCTTCGCGCTGGAACGCCGGGCGCCGAGATCTTGGAGTTCAGCAATGACCTCGCGGAAGCGGCTCGATCGCTCTACTCAGAACTGCGCGCAGCAGACACTCGTGGGGTCAAGATATTGATCGTCGTACTCCCACCAGCAACGGGGCTTGGCCACGCGCTTCGCGACCGGCTAACGAAGGCC
This sequence comes from uncultured Ilumatobacter sp., assembly GCA_937891565.1. Taxonomy (GTDB): domain Bacteria; phylum Actinomycetota; class Acidimicrobiia; order Acidimicrobiales; family Ilumatobacteraceae; genus Ilumatobacter_A. The sequence goes on from CALAHA010000188.1 coordinate 8,378, forward strand.
GCCGCTCCCCGCCCGCAGTGATGCGCTACGGCCAGTCGTAGTGGTTGAGGTGGGCAACCCAGAGGTCACGAACCACGATGATCGAAGGCGTCGGCTGGTCGTCGTAGCTCCCCAACCCGATGCTCACGGTCGAGGCGCCCGCATCAGGCACCAACTCCAAGCGGCACCAACATGGATACTCGATGCCATTTTGGGCGTGAATCAAAACATCCAGTCGGTACGGCGGTTCGTCCTCGATAACTTCGCCGATCCATGACGTGACGACGAGCAGCGCTTCAAACGTCTCGACCGGCAGTGCCTCAACAGTGAACGACGGAACATCGCGCGTCATCCCAACATCGTCAGGTTGCTCAGCCGAGTTCGTTGCAGCGTTGGATTGAGACAGTGGGGGCTCAGCGGATACATGCTCAGGCGGATCAGCAAGAATCCGGAGTGCTGCCCCAGCTGCGACGTTGATCACCCGCATCAGGTCGGGATCTCCTCCTGCATCAGGATGATGTTCCTTGGCGAGGTCACGTCGGGCTTGACGAACCTCCGCCGCAGAAGCGTTCGTGTTGAGGCCAAGCTGCCGGAACGGATCATCCATCGGACGGCGTTCTGTCACGCAGAACTGCGTAGCGGGCACGCGTTGTCGTGTCGGGTGCAATGGCCGGATCGATCTCGGCCCCGGCACCGAGACCCCACCGATCTTGGATGACCGAATGCGGGACCTGTTCGAGAATCGCGCAAGCCTGAACAGCAGCACCGGTCGCGACTGCTTCATCAGCCGAACTCAGCACGACCGGTGCATCGATCAGCGATGCGACGATCTGCTGCATTGCATGCGACCGCGCGCCCCCGCCGGTGAGCATCACGCGCCCATCAAGAACGGTCAGCGCTCGGAGCGCGTCGAGTCCGTCGAGCAATCCGCAAGCCACGCCGTCGACCGCGGCGCGAGCAAACTGTTCACGAGTGATATCGCTGCGGAGGCCCCCGATGACACCGCGTGCGTTCGGACGGTTGGGCGTTCTTTCGCCATCGAAGTACGGCAGCAGTGTCGGGCCCTCGGGCGATGCTGCCAGCGCAAGACGATCGAACTCAATGTGATCGGTGCCGAGGAGCCGCGCCACAGCGTCGAGGACCTTTGCAGCATTGGAGGTGCAGACAAGCGGAAGGAAACGGCCGGTGGCATCGGCAAACCCCGCAACGGCTCCGCTCGGGTCGGATGTCGAGGTGTTCGACACGGCGTAGACGGTTCCCGACGTGCCAATCGAGATCACGGCATCGCCCGGTCGAAGGCCGACGCCGAGCGCGCCGGCCATGTTGTCGCCAGTACCCGGAGCGACCACCGCTCCTGTGGCGATCGACGCAGACGTGCTGTGGCCTGCGTGGTCCATTGGACCAAGCACACGGGGCAGCATCGACTCCCACTCGCGGGTGTCATCGACGAGATCGAGAAAGTCAATCCGATACTTGTCTTCGGCTGGCGACCAGTAACCGGTGCCGGATGCATCACCACGGTCAGTCGTGCTTCCTGCCGTCAACTGACCGGTGAGTCGGTTGGTGATGTAGTCGTGCGGCAGCATCACGTGGCGCACCCTCGGCCACACGTCGGCGTGAGTCCGTGCGAGCCATGCGAGTTTTGTGACAGTGAACGCGGCGACTGGCACGCTGCCGATCGCTGCGGCCCAATCGGCGGGCGAGACGAGGCCTGTCAGCCGATCCGCATCGCCTGCCGACTCGGTGTCGTTCCAGAGCTTGGCAGGGTGCACTGCCACTCCGTCTGCGTCGAGCACCACCATGGCGTGTTGCTGACCGGCCACGCTGATAGCTGCGACGTTCGGCGACCCAGCCTGCGCCCACGCAAGTTCGAATGCTGACCACCATGATGCCGGGTCCTGCTCGCTGCATGGGGCGATGACCGCCGGGTGTGGTGCTGCTGCCGATGCAACGACTGCACCGGTTTCCTGGTCGCGGATTTCAACCTTGGTGGATTGGGTCGAGGAGTCGACTCCAGCAATCAGTGCCATACCCGGAATCTACGTGGTGATCCAGGTCGGTCGGTCACCCCATCGGCCATCGAAGACGACCTCGTCGAGCGGCTTGCGCTTGACGGGCCCGTGCCGCCCGGCGGGAACCCCGAGGGTGATGCACGCAGAAAGCGCGACCGTTGCCGGGACTTGCAACATCGCGCGAAGTTCGTCTTCAACGCCGAGGTGCCACATGGTCAGTGCGCCTCCGTATCCCAGTGCTCGCGCTGCCAACAGCAGGTTCTGGCAGGCGGGGTACACCGATGCTCCTTCGTATGGGCTGACGTCGCGGTACCGCTCCAGACAGACGAGTATGACGACCGGCGTTGCTTCGAAGTGGTCGACGTAGTGCTGCATCGAATCGGCAAACCGAGACGGCCGATACCCGTCGCCAGCCCGCTTAGTGGCCCAACCCGACCGGAAGGCCCTACCGAGCACTGCTTTTGCCGCCTCGGCATTCGCCCCATCGCGAAGAACGAGGAATCTAAAAGGCTGCCGGTTCGATCCAGACGGGGCACGCCCCGCATGCCACAGAATCTGCTCGAGGTCGCCGACCGGGACCGGATCGTCGGTGTATCGACGTATCGCGCGCGTCGTTGCTATTGCCTCGAGGAGACCGACATCACGGGGAGGCGTCGCGGACACAGACACAACTTCGACATTAGCGTTCGCCAAGACACCCCGACGAGACGCGGTGTGGTCTAACAATAAACCGTAGTAGGGTCGGACCTGCCTAAAGAACAGGCGCATCCCGCGCCTGTCCAAACAGGGGGAGAATAACCCACATGCAGAAATCACGCGTCACACGCGTCGGTTCGTTGCTCGTTGGTCTGACGCTCGTTGCCGCAGCTTGCGGTAGCGACGAGGCTGCGACAACAACCGAAGCACCCGCAGAGACAGAAGCACCCGCAGAGACAGAAGCACCGGCCGCAACCGATGCTCCAGCCGAGATGGACGCTCCTGCCGACACCGAGGCTCCTGCCGAGACCGACGCACCCGCTGCTGGCTCCGACGGCATCCTCCGCCTCGGCGGCATCCTGCCCGAGACCGGCAACCTGGCGTTCCTCGGACCGCCGGAATTCGCTGGTGTTGAAGCTGCAATCGCCGACGTGAACGCCGCTGGCGGCGTCCTCGGCAATGACATCGAATGGCTCCCGGGCGACTCCGGCGACAACGGTGAAGTGGCCAACGCCACGGTTGACCGTCTCCTCGCTGAAGACGTTGACGCTTTCATCGGTGCTGCAAGCTCCGGTGTGTCCCTGACCGTGATCGACAAGATCACGCAGGCTGGCAAGGTCCACTTCAGCCCGGCGAACACCTCGCCAACCTTCACTGACTACGACGACAACGGTCTGTACTTCCGTACCGCTCCGTCCGACGTGGTCCAGGGTGCTGCACTTGCCGACATCATGATCGCTGACGGCGCTGCCTCGGCAACGTTCCTCGTGCTCAACGATGCCTACGGCACCGGCTTGCTCGAGTACACCCAGGGCCCGTTTGAGGCTCAGGGTGGCGTGACTGACCTCGCCGAAATCTACGATCCGAAGGCTGAGAACTTCGACGACGTCGTCGGCAAGGCTGTCGACGCTGGCTCGGACGCCATCGTCATCATCGGCTTCGACGAGACCTCGAAGATCCTCACGGGTCTCATCGAGAACGGCGCTGGCCCGGCTGACAAGCTGATCTACGGCACCGACGGCAACATGGGCAACGCCCTCGCTTCGGCCTTCGACGACCCCACGGTCCTCGCTGGCATGCGTGGCACGCTCCCGGGCGTCGACGTCGACGGTCAGCTCGCTGAATTCCGCGACCTGCTCCTCGCTGTTGACCCTGAGTTGCAGGACTTCTCCTACGCCGCAGAGTCGTACGACACTGTCATCATCTTGGCGCTGGCAGCCACCGTTGCCGGTTCCGACGACGGTGTTGCCGTAGGCGCAGCCATCAACGACGTCACCCGTGGCGGCGAAAAGTGCACGACCTACGCCGATTGCCTCGTCCTTGCCGAGGCCGGTACCGACCTCGACTACGACGGTGTCTCCGGCCCGCTCGAGTTCCGTGACGAAGGTGAGCCCACACAGGCTTCCATCCTCATCCTGGAATTCGATGCGACCGGCACCA
>CALAHA010000189.1 GCA_937891565.1 uncultured Ilumatobacter sp.
ATCAAGAGCAAGCCCGAACACGCCATTATCCTCGGCGTCTTCTTCGCCATCGGTGTCACCGGCTACGGCGCCGAGATGTTCCGCATCGCCCTCGAAGGTGGCCCGGAGTACGAAAAGTGGAGCTTCATTGGCTACCCGCTCTCGACACTCGTCGACGGCATGTCCCAGTCGGCACTCAGCACCTGGCACCAGTGGTGGTGGATTGGTCACGTTGCGGCCTTCGTCGCCTTCCTCGCGATCCTGCCCCTCACAATGCTGCGCCACATCTTCACGTCGCCAATCAACATGTACCTCAAGGACAAAGACCGTCCAAAGGGTGCCATGCGGCCAATGGCCAACCTGATGGAGACCGAACTTGAGTCGTTCGGCGCCTCAGTTGTCGAAGACTTCACGTGGAAGCAGCTGCTCGACCTCGATGCCTGCACCATGTGCGGCCGTTGCACCAGCGTCTGCCCGGCGCATGCCACCGGCAAGTCGCTCGATCCGCGCGAAATCGTCCTGAAGGCGGGTGCGGTCATGGCCGCCTCCGGTTCGCCAGCAGTCAGCGCACCGCTCGGCGAAGACAAAGAGATCACTATCTCGGCCAACAACCTGTTCGAGCGGATCACCGCTGAAGAGATCTGGGCCTGCACCACCTGCAAGGCGTGCGACGAGATCTGCCCAGTCGGCATCGAAATCACCGACAAGATCTTCGACATGCGTCGCTACCTGTCGCTGATGGAGTCGAACTTCCCCCCTGAACTCGGCAACGCTTACCGCGCGATGGAAAACCAGTTCAACCCGTGGGGCCTCAACCAGGGCGAACGCGGCGACTGGGCCGACGGTATGGACGGCGTCACGATCGTCGATCCAGGCCAAGCGCTCCAGCACGAGTACCTTTACTGGGTCGGCTGTGCTGGTTCCTTTGACGACAAGAACAAGAAGGTCACGCAGGCAATGGCGCAGTTGCTGCGCCGTGCCGGCATCGACGTCGCCATCCTTGGGCCGTCCGAAATGTGCACCGGCGATTCTGCCCGCCGGTCTGGCAACGAGTACCTGTTCCAGATGCTCGCTCAACCAAACGTCGAGATGCTCAACGAGATGGGCGTCAAGAAGATCATCGCTCAGTGCCCGCATTGCCTCAACACGTTGAAGAACGAGTACCCGCAACTCGGTGGCAACTACGAAGTAATTCACCACACGCAGCTGCTTGAGCAGCTCATCGACTCGGGCCAGCTTGACGTTTCTCAGGCCACCCTCGAAGAGCGCATCACATACCACGATTCCTGCTACCTCGGTCGCCACAACGACGTCTACGTCGCGCCGCGCAAGGTTGTCGGCGCCATCAAGGGCATCGAAGTCGTCGAGATGTCGCTCAACGGCACCAAGGGAATGTGTTGTGGCGCCGGTGGTGCCCGCATGTGGATGGAGGAAAACACCGGCACCAAGGTCAACGACGAACGCGCTGCCCAGGCAATCTCTACGGGCGCCAGCCGCGTCGCCACCGCCTGCCCGTTCTGCTACATCATGCTCGACGACGGAGTGAAGGGTGCTGGCAAGGAAGAGCACGAGGTCAAAGTCGCCGACATCTCGATCCACCTCCTCGAAGCCATCGAGGCCGGTGAAGCCAAGTTCCACCAAGGCAACGCACCACTCGTCGAAGCCGAACTCGCAGCCGCCAAGCTCGACGACGGCACACCGACTCCCGTCTGAGACGAGCGTCATCGACGGTTCGCGTTGCTGGTCCGTATCGTTGCTTCATTCTTCGAGGAGCAATGTGATGAGTACAGACGACACCGGCAGCTGGTCGCGACCCAACCCTACCGAGCGAACAGATCCCGACTTTGTCGATATCACGCGCCTCGCGCCAGCATCAAACGAGGCTGAACAGTCCGCTGATGATGCCCCCAGCGATGAGGCGGAAGGCAGCCTGCTCGGCGAGATCAGCGACGACGAGATCAGCGACGACGACCTTGTGGCTATCGACGTGGACGATGTCGATGCAGATGACGTCGACGACGATGACATCGACGCAATCATGGCCGGCTTCGAACGCTCGAATGCTGCAGACAGTTCTGCCGATCAGACCGCCGCCGAAGTCGCCGACTCGTCAGATGCCGAAGCAGAGCCCGCAGCCGAGCCCGTCGAAGCAGAGCCCGTGGAAGCCGAGACCGTGGAAGCGGCGCCTGAGCCAACCGCCGAGGCAGAGCCTGCAGCCGAAGCCGAACCAGCCGTCAGGGGATTCGCCGCACTCGGTCTGCGCCAGGAACTCGTCGACACGCTCAACGAACTTGGTTACGAAGAACCCACACCGATTCAGCGCGAAACCATCCCGCTGCTGTTGACCGGCCGCGACATGCTTGGCCAGGCAGCAACCGGCACGGGCAAGACCGCGGCCTTCGCACTCCCGGCCCTTAACGCCATCGAGCCCGGCTTCCCAGACGCACCTTCGGTCCTGGTACTTACGCCGACCCGCGAGCTGGCCGTGCAGGTCAGTGAAGCAATCGTGAAGTACGGCAAGAAGCTCGGCGCCAAGGTGGTACCGGTATTCGGTGGCCAACCGA
>CALAHA010000190.1 GCA_937891565.1 uncultured Ilumatobacter sp.
GCACGATCGTGCTCAAGCCTTCAGAGATTGCACCGCTCAACGCATTCATTCTTGCTGAAATCATTGACGAAGTCGGCCTTCCAGCAGGTGTCTTCAACCTCGTCAGCGGCAATGGCACGACAGTCGGCGCTGCGATTTCGGAGCATCCGGGCATCGACATGGTCAGCTTTACCGGCTCGTCGCGCGCCGGAAAGCAGGTCGCTGCTTCGGCAGCCGCCTCGATCAAGCGGGTAGCTCTGGAGCTCGGCGGCAAGTCGGCCAACATCGTCCTTGACGACGCCGATTTCGCCAAGGTGATCCCGAAGGGCGTGTTTGCCTGCTTCCTCAACTCGGGGCAGACCTGCACCGCCCACACCCGCATGCTCGTCCCAAACAGCCGCTACGACGAGGCCGTCGAAATCGCCGCTGCCGCCGTTGCGGCCACACAGGTCGGAGACCCGACCGAAGAGGGCATGCACCTCGGTCCGCTCATCAGCCAGGCCCAGTGGGATCGCGTGCAGGAATACATCCAGAAGGGCATCGACGAAGGCGCAGTGGTTGCCGCCGGCGGCCTTGGCAAGCCTGAAGGCCACGAGACCGGTTACTTCGTTAAGCCGACGGTGTTTGCAAACGTCACGAACGACATGACCATTGCCCAGGAAGAGATCTTCGGCCCGGTGCTGTCGATCATCGGGTATGACGATGACGACGATGCTGTGCGCATTGCCAATGACAGCCTCTATGGCCTGAGCGGCGGCGTCTGGTCTGCGGACCAAGATCGGGCCATGGCCGTTGCACGCCGGATGCGCACCGGCGCCGTCGACGTCAACGGCGGCAGCTTCAACATCGCTGCACCGTTCGGTGGCTACAAGCAGTCCGGCTACGGCCGCGAGAATGGCCCGTACGGCATCGAAGAATTTCTCCAAACCAAATCCCTCCAACTCTGAGTCGGTCGAGATCCTCCGATCTCAGCGTTGCGAGAACGCCTCGGTGCCGAGAGGCACCTTCGTGTTTCGCATCTCGAGATCGGAGGATCTGACCCCGACGCAGCGGAATGCGGGCGGGCAAACCGTGACTGTTGCGGGTGGTGGGACTTACTGATATCGGGGTCCAGGCCGTGGCCTCGTTCATGTCGTCGCTACGGTTATGGCAATGATTGAGATTCGACCGAATATTCAACGTGTGGGCGTCGTGGGCTGCGGACAGATGGGCGCTGGCATCGCCGAAGTTTGCGTACGGGCTGGCCTCGACACCGTCGTCCACGAGATCGATGCCGCCGGTGCCGAGCGCGGACGCAACCGCCTCATCAGCTCGTTCGATAGGGCCGTTGCACGCGACCGCATGACTGAAGTCGAGCGCGACGCTGCGATTGCCCGCCTCACCTTCACAACCGATCTCGCCGATATGGCTGACCGACGGATGGTCATCGAGGCCGTCATTGAAGACGAAGCGCTGAAGACCAGCGTGTTCAAGACGCTCGACCAAGTGGTTCAGGCTGACGATGCGATCCTCGCGAGTAACACCAGCTCGATTCCGATTATGAAGCTTGGCATTGCCACGCAGCGACCCGAAAGCGTTATCGGCATTCACTTCTTCAACCCTGTGCCGGTGCTCAAACTAGTCGAGCTCGTCACGAGCCTCATGACCGATTCGGCAACCGTCGACGCGGCGAACCACTTCGCCGAAGACACGCTTGGCAAGATCGTCATTCGGAGTAAAGACCGTGCGGGCTTCGTTGTGAACGCACTGCTGATCCCCTACATCCTGTCGGCCATCCGCATGATGGAATCAGGCTTCGCTACTGCCGTCGACATCGACCACGGCATGGTCGAGGGGTGTAACCATCCAATGGGCCCGCTCAGCCTCGCCGACCTGATTGGTCTTGATACAACGCTGGCCGTCGCTGTGAGTATGTACGACGAGTTCAAAGAGCCGCTCTACGCCGCGCCGCCGATGTTGTCGCGCATGGTCGAAGCTGGGCTGCTCGGTCGGAAGTCCGGTCGCGGTTTCTACGACTACGGAACGAAGTGAACTGATGGCGGGCGAACGAGTTCTCGTTGCAAAGGTCGGCCTGGATGGTCACGACCGCGGTGTCAAGGTTGTGGCGCGCATCTTGCGTGACGCAGGTTACGAAGTGATTTATACTGGCCTCTTTCAGACGCCTGACACCGTTGCCGCAGCAGCTGTCGATGAAGATGTCGATGCGATCGGCCTGTCGATGTTGTCTGGTGCACATATGACGCTGGCGCCGATGGTCGTCCAGAAGTTGCGCGAGCGCGGCGTTGATATCCCCGTCGTTGTGGGTGGCATTGTTCCCGACCACGACGTCGACGAACTTTCTGCAGCTGGCATCGCGAAGATCCTCACGCCCGGCGCGAGCGCCGCAGAAGTCGTCGAGGCTATTCGTTCGGCCATCGAAGACTGACGGGCCTCGATGGCAGCGAACCGCGTCGACCGGGTCGAACGACTCACCAATCTGCTGGCGCTGTTACTGGAGTCTGAACGTCCACTCACGCTCATTCAGATCACTGGCGCGCTCGCTGGTCAATATCCAGATGCGGAGCGACCGCGACGGGCCGCCTTCGAACGTGACAAGGCAGCGCTGCGTGACATCGGCGTTCCAATCGAGTCTGAGCGCTTCGATGACAATGCGACGTATCGCATCGACCGAGCGGCGTACGAGCTCGCCGATCTCGAACTTGATGCCGACGAGACCCGTGCACTCCAAGTCGCTGTCGCTGCGGTTCGCACCGACACCTCAGCTGGACGTGACGCCCTGTGGAAGCTCGGTGGCGCATCTGCCGGCAACGGTGCTGCGGTGTCTGCTGTGCTGCCTCAACGCCCCGAGCTTCCGGTCATCAGATCTGCCGTTGCCAATAGGTCGACGCTGGTGTTCGTGTACCGCGGCGATCGCCGGAAGCTCGACCCGTGGGGACTCCTGCTGCGCGGCGGCTTTTGGTATGTCGTTGGCCATGATCACGACCGCAATGAGAATCGGACGTTCCGGGTCGACCGATTCGATGGCGGTGTCGATGCGATCGAGGTCGGGCCCACTGGCACCTTTACTCGGCCCGATTCATTCGACCCACGCGATGCGTTTCCCGCAGACCCGAAGCAGATCGGCCACGCGCCGGGGGACGGCGTCCTTGCCATCGTGTGGATCGATGCGACCCGAGCCGATGCGATCGAGCGTGAGGTCGGTTCAGCGCGAGTGCTCGAACGTCATGCCGACGGCTCGATCAACGTGGAAGTCCCCGCATCTCATCTCGATGCCTTCAGGTCTTGGTTGATCGGTTTGCTCGATCACGCAGCCGTCGTGTCGCCGCCCGAGATCCGTGATCAAATCATCGACTGGCTCACCGGCGTCGTCGAGGCGGCATCATGAAGGGGCCGCGCAACGCAGAAGATCGGCTGAGTCGCCTCCTGGTGATGCTCCCGTGGCTGATGGAACAGGGCGAGGTCCCCCTTGTTGAGGTTGCTGCGCGTTTCGACCTGACCGCCGACCAGGTCCAAGACGACCTGGAGTTGGTGGCGATGTGTGGCCTCCCGCCGTTCGTCGATGAGATGATCGACGTTTTTGTCGATGACGGTCTGGTCTTCGTTGGTGTCCCTCGACTCTTCACCCGGCCGCTGCGGCTGACGGCGCCCGAGGGTTTCTCACTCCTTGCGTCGGCACGCGCTGCCATGGAGTTGCCGGGTGCTGATCGCTCGGGGTCGCTGGGCCGAGCGCTCGACAAGCTGGCCAGAGCGCTGACGGATGCGGGCGTTGACGGGGCTGGCTCCGACGACACTGCGGGCGTGGCGATTGACATGTCGCGACCGGAGGCGACTGATGAAGTGGTCGAGGCGGTTGCGGCGGCCGCTGAGTTGACCATGCTGTATTACTCGCCGGCCCGCGACGAACGTGCCGAGCGAATCATTGTGCCGCGCCACGTGTTCGTCGATGCGGGGAACTGGTATGTCGTGGCTGACGACGCGAAGTCGAATGAGCGGCGGACCTTCCGGATCGACCGGATCGACAGCGTTGCCCCTACTGGGCGAGTTGTGCCGACGACTGATCCTGTGGACGGGCCACCGGGCTTTTTCGCCGATGCTGAGTTGCCGCACGCCACGCTTCGGTTAGCGCCGGCTGCGCAGTGGATCCTCGACCGGTATCCGGTCGGTGAGGTCACCCAACTGAACCGACCCAAGGGCTGGATCGAAGTCGATGTCCCGGTAGCCAACGAACGATGGTTGGCGAGACTGCTGATCCGGCTCGGCCCAGACGTGGTGGTGCTTTCGCCGAAGGACGCAGCACTGCAGGCCGCAGATTTGGCCGCCCGGATGCTCGCCCGCTACTGAGGTCGTTTGGAGCCCACGAAGAACGGGGCGAGTTGTTCAGGTTCGACGATGTGGTGAGCAGCGAGCAGGTGAGGAAGGACGGCGGCGGTTGCCGTGGCGTCGGCTAAAGCGTCGTGGGGAGCGGTGAGGTCGACGCCGTAGCGCTCGGCCACATCAACGAGGCGGTGCGACATCTGACGGTCGGGGTCGAGCTGGCGCGACATGCGCAGCGTGCAGAGCTGGGGGCCGAGTTCGAAGCCGGCACGGCGGTGTGTTGCACGGACGATGAAGCCTGCGTCGAACTGGGCGTTGTGCGCCGTGAAAATGGCTCCGTCGAGTAGGGGCGCCAGCTGGTCGAGCGCTGTCGAGAGCCGTGGAGCGCCTCGAAGCATCGGGCGGGTGAGGCCGTGAATGTGTGTCGGCCCGACACTCTGGAGGGGCCATCGCAATCGGACGAGAGTTGACCACTGATCGATGACTGTTCCGTCGGCCTCGATGATGACAGCGCCAAGTTGGAGAATGCGGTGGCGTCGGTCGGAGAGACCTGAGGTCTCGACATCGACGACAGCAAAGCGGGGGAGCGGCACAGATGCCACCTTAGGCAACGTGTGTCGCAACGACTGCGCTGCGGTGTCGGTCAGCTCGCTTCGCGGGCGATGCGTGTCCGGACACCGATCGGTGCGGCAACCGTGTAGCCGGCCAGATGTCGTTCTTCTTCGGACTCGCTGGCCCAGAAACCGTATTCGTGGTTGTCCCGTGCGAACTGTTGGCAGGCGATATGGACGACGCAGTCTGTGCACAGCCGGTTGGCCTTAGCTTCCCGACGAGCGCGGGCCTGTGGGCGTTCTGCCTTGGGTGGGAAGAAGAGTTTGGTGTTCCCACGGCAGTTGGCCAAATCACGCCAATCGTCTGAGTACACGATCGTCGCCTTGAAGTCAGTGAGTTGCAGCACGTCCAAACCTTTCCTCGTGTGAAGATGTTTAACACTAATTATTCGAAGTGGTTCAACAAACGGATGAAAGTTCGTCGTTGGACACGTGTTGGCCCGACGCAGACCCCTTCTCGGCGCGTCGGCGCGTGCGCGGTCTCAATGCGTGGACGTCCCCGACTGGGTGAGTCGGGTGGGAGCCGGGTCGGTGAGTCCAGCAGGCGTCAGAGCAGTTCAGCGGCGAGGCTGGCCACATCGCTGCGCTCGCACGCGGTCAGGGTGATGTGCCCAAAACAGCGCTGTCCGCTGAACGCCGATGCTAAAACACTGAGCGCATTGTTGGATTCGCCGAGATACGGCGCATCGATCTGACTCGTATCACCGGTGAAGATCACCTTGGTGCCCTCGCCGACCCGGGTGAGGATTGTTCGAAGTGTGGTCGGCTCAAGATTTTGTGCCTCGTCGATCAGCACGATCTGGCGCTGGAGCGAACGGCCCCGGAGGAAGGTCACCGACTCCAGCGATAGTTGTCCGCGTTCGGTGAGTTCATCGACGAGGTTGCCAGCATCGTGGCTACTGCCCATATCGGTCAGCGCGGCGACGGCATCGTGAATCGCCGCCATCCAGGGATCGAGTTTTTCATTGAGGGCGCCGGGTAGGAAGCCGACATCAGCGCGCCCGACGGGAACGAGGGGCCGGTACACGGCGAGGCGCTCGTAGCGGCGCTGCTCGACGACCTGTTCGAGACCCGCAGCTATTGCGAGCAGCGTCTTGCCGGTTCCGGCCCTGCCGTCGAGGGCAATGACCTTGATTTCTGGGTCGAGGAGCAACTCAAGCGCGAATCGCTGCTCTTTGTTGCGTGGCCGGAGCCCCCATGCTTCGGGCGCCGAACGAGGGAGGAGAACCATCTCGTTGCCGACCGCCCGGACCAGTGCTGACTGGGATCCGGCCTGAAGCACGGCGAACTCGTTCTCCGCGATCTCCAATCCTGGTAACACGGACTCGATAGCGACGCCTCCTGCGGTATACAGGGCATCGATTGCCTCAGGGGCCGCATCGATGGTGGACCAGCCGATTGCAGGCCGGTCGTTGTTGCGTCGACCAAGCGTGTGCTCGGCGGCCGAGACGCCGAGGTGCGCGGCCTTGATGCGTAGCGCTGCGTCGTTGCTGATCATCGTGGTCGGGCCGAAGTCGGACTGGCCGATCGCTGCGCCGATGATCCGGTTGTCGGGGACCTTGGGATCGAGGCCGTGCTCGATTAACAGGTGCTTGCGGATGTTGTTGATCTCGATTTGCAGAGTCGCCCCGGGCGCTCCCGTCGGAACCGGTTGGGCCAGGGACCCGCCATGGGCAACGCGAAGTTCTTCGAGTGTGCGCAGTGCGGTGCGTGCGGATCGACCGACATCGTCGCTGCGGCTCTTGAGGCCATCGAGTTCTTCGACCACGGTGAGCGGAATGATGATGTCAGCCTCGGTGAACTCGAGGACGCATGTCGGGTCGGCGATCAGTACGGATGTGTCGATCACGAGCCGGACTTTCGTCGACGATATGCCGGCCATCACCTCCGTTCCGAGCGGTCGAGGTGCCAGTGCGGCAGCGTCAGCGGAAGGAAGCAGGTCGGTCATCATCACTCCTCAGTGGATGCCTGGAACGTCTGGATGCGATCGTTTCTTATTCTCAACGATACCTGTGTAGTCCGACTTGCCGACTGAGTGGTGGATGTCGGTGCACCCTTTGACCTGGTGTTTTTCAACTCGAAACGTCGGCGACGCAGACGGTGCATGGGCCCTGCAGATTCGGTCGTTGCATTTGCAATGTGTTTAGTACTTGCCGAAATCCAAGAAGCCAAGTCACATAGTTGTAATTCCGCAGGAATGATGCGGAACTTGCACCGGCGTTCGACGCCAGGGCGAATAAGACAACTCAACCATTCGAAAGAGGACCACCATGGCAACCAAGGCAGAAATGATCGAAGCAGTCGCCGAGGCGGCAGGCGTTTCGAAGGCCGACACCGAGCGTACGCTCGGAGCGTTCTTCGACCACGTCGTCTCGTCGACGAAGTCGGGCGACAAGGTCACGTGGCCGGGCTTCGGCAACTTCAGTACAACGCAGCGCGCCGCCCGTGAGGGTCGCAACCCGCAGACGGGCGAGCCTGTGCAGATCAAAGCATCGACCGCGATGAAGTTCAGCGCCAGCTCGACGCTGAAGCAGGCCCTCAACGGCAAGAAGAAGTGAACTGATGGCTCCCAAAAAGGCTCCGGTGAAGAAGAAGGCGGTAGCCAAGAAGGCTCCGGCCAAGAAGGTTGCAGCGAAGAAGGCGGTAGCCAAGAAGGCTCCGGCCAAGAAGGTTGCAGCGAAGAAGGCG
>CALAHA010000191.1 GCA_937891565.1 uncultured Ilumatobacter sp.
CCTTGAGGAATCCGAAGTTCATCATCCAGTTCTCGTTGAACACGGTCGAGAGGTAGCCGCGCCCCGAGTCAGGGTTGAAGACGACAACGACAGCATCGTCAGCTGCTTCCTTGGCAACCTTCAGCGCTGCGGCCACGGCGGTGCCGCCGGAGCCGCCGATGAGGATGCCTTCGGTCTGGCTGACGTAGCGGGCCATGAGGAAGCTCTCTTCGTCACTGATGGGGATGACTTCGTCCCAGAGATCGCCGTCGTAGGCGGCCGGGAAAAAGTCTTCGCCGACGCCCTCGACGAGGTACGGGCGACCCGAACCGCCAGAGAACACCGACTTCTCGGGGTCAGCAGCGATGATCTTGATGTCCGGATTCATCGACTTGAGGTAGCGGCCGGTGCCGGTGAGTGAACCGCAGGTGCCAGCACCCGCAATGAAGTGGGTGATGCGGCCCTTGGTCTGCTCCCAGATCTCAGGGCCGGTGGTCTTTGTGTGGGCTTCGGGATTGTGCGGGTTGGCGTACTGGTTTGGGCGAAACGCGCCGCGCTCGTGGGTGAGCCGCTCGGCCACGGAGTAGTAGCTGTTTGGGTCTTCCGGTGCGACGGCGACATCGCAGACGACGACTTCGGCTCCGTAGGCACGGAGTAGGTCGACTTTCTCTTTGCCAGCCTTGTTGGTCATAACGAACACACACTTGTAGCCCCGCTGAGCAGCCACGATGGCGAGCCCGACACCGGTGTTGCCCGACGTGGGCTCAACGATCGTGCCGCCGGGCTGGAGCTCGCCGCTTGCTTCGGCTGCAAGAATCATCTCAAGTGCCGGTCGATCCTTCGAGGAACCACCTGGGTTGGTGACCTCATGCTTCATCGCCAACGTACAGCGGATGCCGTGCTCCTCGCTGACGCGCTTCATGCGCACCATCGGCGTCTTGCCGATCAGGTCGAGAATCGATTCGGCGATGTCCATGCCGGCGGCGTCCCAAGCGGGAAGCGATGTATCAGTCATGACGCGAACAGTACAAGGTGAGTTGACATCCCGGCAGAGCTGAGGTCAGTGACCGACAACCGCGCACGCTATGGCGGCGAGAGCTGTTCAGTTTCCGAGCACGCGACCGACGATCCGGCCGACCGTGCCAGGCTGTGGCGCCTCAACACCTTCAGGGAGTAGATGGGGTGCGTTCTTGGCCAGGAATGCCAGAAGTTCGCCGGCCGACGGGTTGACGAGGCCCTTGTCGCCGATGACGACGGTGGGTACGACTTCGTTGCCATTCGCATGCTTTCGCACGATTGCAGCATCAGCATTATTCTCCCAAATGTTGTGCTCGACTCGCTCGACACCGAGCTTGTCCAGGCCACGCTTCAGGCTCGAGCAGAACCCACAGCCAGGCCGCCAGTAGAGATCGATCTGCTTCGCCGTGCTTGTCGTGTCCATGGATGAAACCGTACTGAGCGACATCCGTCAATGAGGCAATCAAC
>CALAHA010000192.1 GCA_937891565.1 uncultured Ilumatobacter sp.
CCGTGCTTCCCCACGGCGACCCGCTCCACAAGGTCACTATCTTGCCCAGGGGCATGGCGCTCGGTGTCACGTGGTCACTCCCCCAGGAGCGTCATACTTACTCGAAGGAGTACTTCGAGGACACCATCTGTAAGGCCATGGGCGGTCGTGTTGCTGAGATGATCGTTTTCGGCAACCTCAACTCAGGTGCGGCGAACGACCTCGAACAAGCCACTGGTATTGCTCGCCGCATGGTTCGCGAGTGGGGCATGTCGGATCGTGTTGGTCCCCAGGCCTGGAGCAGCCAGCAGCAGACCTTCCTCGGCGACGACCTCATGGGTTCGGGTCGCGAGTACAGCGACGACACGGCGAAGCTCATCGACGAAGAGATCGGCCGGATCCTGCACGAGCAAGAGCAGCGAGCCAATGATCTCATCACCAAGCATGCCGAAGGTCTCCGCCTGATCGCCGAAGCTCTTCTCGAACACGAGACGATCGACGGCCCGGAAGTTGCCCGACTCATCCAGTCGGCTCTTCCCGCCAACGCACCGGCGCACTGATCCGACACACGACTCACTGTCACACCGAGCTGACCTCGGTGTGACAAGCGGGGGTGTGACAGTCAGTGTCCGGGGGCAGAGCCCGGTTCGCGAATTTCAGCGACCGCTGCCCACATGTCGGTGGCGTTGACCGGGCCGAGGAAGTGTCCACGGGTGACGCCCTGGGCGTCACTGATCAGCAGCGTCGGCACCGCGTCGATCTGATATTTCTCGTGCAAGGCCTTTGCCTCGCCGTACTCGACTTCGACAACAGCGACATCCGTCGATTCCATCACCGCGGCTCGCTCGGCCACGCCCTTGCACACATCGCATGTTGCTGAGCTGAAGATGGTCACCAGCCACGGCGCATCAGGGCGGGTGAAATCAGAACGGTCAATCTGTTCCGGCACATTGTGGCGACGCTGAGTTGGAGCGTCCGGCGTGCGACGAGATCGCGAGACGAGTGCAACCACTGCGACCACAGCGACGATGACAGCAGTAATAATAAGACGCTCCATACGCTCGTCAGGCTAATGGTCAGGCTCACGGCGGGTTCACGGCGGGCATCACACCAATCGGCTGCGGCTCGAACCCGATGGGAATGTGATGGCAACGGTCGCCGCGGCGAGCGCATAGCAACCGCCAACAAAGGTGTAGGCCAGGTGATAGTTCGCCACATCGGTGTTGCCGGCACCACGAGCGATGATCGCGATCGCAACGGAAATACCGAATGCGTAGAACACCTGCTGTGTCGTCCGGATCATCGCGTTCGAGGTTCCAAAACGAGCGGGCTCAATGTCAGCAAGGCCAGCGCTCGCCCACGTCGCAATCGTCGACCCGACCCCGATGCCCGTCAGTACTGACAACGGCACAAATCGTGTCCACACTGTTGGATTGTCACCGAGTAGCAGTCGGTATGCGAAGTATCCGACAGCACAAAACGAACTGCCCCCCGCAAGGATCCACCGGTGCCCGATCCGGTCGGCCCAGCGGCCGGCAATGGGCGAAATCGACGCAGCGATGAGGGGCGAAAGCATCAACGCTGCACCGGTCGTCCGTAACGATTGGCCCCACAACTCCTGTAACAGCAGCGAGTTCACGAGGAACCCCGAAGTAAATGCCATCGAATAAAAGGCAAGCCCAAGGTTCGTGCTGGTGAACGAGCGGTGTCGGAAAAGGTCGGTCTCAATGAGGGGCTCGGGGTGATGACGAGAGCGACGAACCAGTGCAGCGATCAGCGCGATGCCCGCAATGAAGAGCGCGACGGTGATCGGATTGCCGGGACCGTTCGACTCCGAACGCACGATGGAGAACATGACGAGCGCCACACCCGCCGTTCCAATTGGCACACCGAGCAAGTCGACCCGACCGGTCGCGTTCGGGTTCTTCGATTCGGTCAACAGTTTCGGCGCCAATGCCAGCACCACCAGACACAGTGGGACGTTGATCAAGAAGACTCCGCGCCACGACCAGGCTTCGGTCACGAATGCTCCGATCGCCGGGCCTGCTACGGCGCCCAAGGCACCGGTCGCTCCGGTGATGCCGATCACCGTTGACCTCTTGTGGGCGGGGAAGGCGGGCAGGACAACCGCAATCGCGGTCGGCGCGATGATTGCGCCACCGATCCCTTGCACGACGCGCGCCGCGATCAACAGCGTGGCGTTCGGGGCCAGGCCAGACAGCAGTGACCCGAGCATGAAGATACCGACGCCCGGGAGGAACAGCTTTTTGCGGCCGATGCTGTCGGCGTAGCGACCCGCCACCATCAGCAGGGCGGCCACGGTGATGTTGTAGCCGGAGATAGCCCAGCCGAGCGTCGCCTCGGAAACCTCGAAATCGTCGCGAATCGACGGAAACACGACGTTGACCGCCGACACGTCGATCACGACAAGGAAGAACACCAGGGTGGTCACCCCGACGGCAAGCCAAGCCTCGCGACCCGGCTCCTCGACACCATCTGCTGAAAGCGAAGGTGCCGCTGACGTCATAGCCGGAGCGTAGTCATCGAACCGACGCCCCGCCGCCGAGTGCCAGCGACAGGCTGAAATCACGCTCAGATGTTGCTGGCAGGCAACGCCCACGATCCAGATCGTCCGGACAGGTTGCCGCCACGCGAGAGCGACCGCTCGATGAAGACGCGGTTTGAGGCGTTGACGATCAGTTCTTGATCGAGTGCGTCGTCGGTGGTCAGGTCGATCGTGATCACAGCGCCCGGCCCGAGCGGGATATCTGTGAGGCTCGGGATCGCCGACGGGCCACCTGGCCCGACGGCCTCGATGGTGACCGTAGCCTGCTCGTTGTCGACGTTGTAGACGATCAACGCGTCTTCTGTCGGCACCGACGGGCCAACGCCGATATGCCAGCGGTTGGCAACAAAGCCATCAGGCCGAGGCGGTGCACCCTGGACCACCGTTGTGACGAACGAGTCGCCGACCGGTCGCGTCAGAACGCGTTCAACTACAACCGTTGGCTGGGCGAGGGTCGAAAAGACCACCGAGTGGCGGCCGTCCGGGATACGCGCAGTGAAAAACTCCGGGTCGGCGGTGTCGGTGCCGGTGTCAATTCCGGTGTCGCCGGCAGCACCTTCAAAGGGCTTGAACATCACCACCTGACGAGCAGGGATATTGATCGGTGCGAAGCCGCCACCGTCGAACTCAAGCGGGAGTCCCAAGAAGTACACGTCGACCTCGACATCTCCGTCGGTCGGGTTGTAAATCGAGAACGTCTCGGTGATGCCTGCGCCGCGCTCGCCATCAGCGAACCACCACTGGTCGCGCAGCGCCGAGGCGGCGAGTGACACGTCGTAGCCCCGGCGGCCGCCGCCGGTGAAGTGTTGTGCACGACCGACCACGAGTCGGCCGCCGCGGGTCGTAATGCTCGCAGCGATGATCGGTTCGTCACGGTTACCAAGTTCAGCGATCGCGATGACCTTGACCGACTTTGCCGGCACCGGGAATCCCTGGAAGGCGTTGGGCTGGCTCGACCCCGACTCGGTTGCGAAGGCCAGGTCGGTGAGGACGAGATCGTCGTACGGGTTCGTCAGGATCAGCGTCTCGATGCTGCCTCCTGCGGTGAACCCGTCGGCGAGATACCACTCGTTCGAAGTCTCGCTGGCACAGGCTGCAACGGAATCACCTGCGGGGTGGTTGGCGATCTGTTCGACGTAGCCGCGGCCACCGTCGATCTCGACGACAACGCTGGCAAACGAGGTCGTGACGAACGCATCGACATCGATAGTGCTTTGCGACCACGGGCCAACCGTGAAGCCTTGCTCAGCCTCAAGACCTTGTGGGCTCATCACCATGAAGCGACCCTCGAGTTGTTCACTCTCGCGGTTCGAGATGACGACCGAACCGCCGACACCATCCTCACCTGTCGCAGGAATGCCTGGGCAGAACCAACTACCGGTCAACGAACCAGCATCGGTGACCGAAGGCATCCAGGTTCCGGCTGGAGAAGAGAACACTGGCGCAGGACTCGCAACCGTGTCCCGGCCGACCACGAACAACGCAGCGAATGCTGCGAGCAGGAGGACAAGGGCGGGGATGGCACGACGGTTCATGACGGCTCCTCAGTGTCCACTACGTCAAGCCTGATCGACTCCGACGCCGCATCAACAATGACCGCAAGCGTGTCAGCGACATCAACATCGACATCAACGTTGGCCTCGATGTCGATGTCGATGTCGATGTCGACATCGCCCAGATCGATCAGTGTTTCATCTTCGACGAGCGGTCCGCTCCGGCGAGCCAACGGCAGGCTGGCTCGTGTCGCTCCGAAGAGCGCAATTGCCCAGAGCACGACCTGCAGAACTAACAGCAGCGAACGGGACGACGGTGTCTTGTAGGCCAGTTCGGCGCTGCCGGCCGTGTCGACGTCAAACGCCGTTGTCACGCCGAAGGCACGTCGCGGCTCAATGGAGACGCCATCAACGGTCAGCGACCAGTTCTCATCGAACGGGACGGCAAGGTGGATCACGCCGGGAACGACATCATCGATCATCGTCGTCTGGTAGTCGGCACCAAGAAACACCGGCGAGGCCGAGCTGAGTTCGGCTCGGACGAGAGCACCCGCACCTGCGGTCCGACTTGCTTCAGCGGTGGTTCCGGTGAGCTGGCTGACCTCTGGGATCCACGCAGTGTTTTCGAACACCTCGAGCGTCGGCAATCCGGTGACCGAAGTCAAATCGAGCTGATCCTCAAGCGCATCAATGAGACCGCCTGGGAGTGGGAGCGGCTCCGCGGTAGTCGAGGTGACATTGTCGAATTCTGGAGCGACGATGAATCGAATGCCCAGCGGCGCCAGCAATCGCCCGGCGCGTAACGTCGATGAACTCGCCATCTCGTCGAATGCAAGAGCGACCGCTGTATTCGCTTCGTTCGACGGCGCAGGCCAACGGTCGCGTACGTCGAGGAGCCCATCGTCGAGAATGGCAAACGAGACGCCGTCGCGATATTCCACCGACGGCACCGGAAGCAGGCGGGCGTCGCCCACGAGCAATACGTTGTAGCCGCCTCGGCCCGGCTCGATCAGCGGTCCGTTCTCGTTTGCATCGCCCGAAGGTCGGTCGACTGTGTCATCGGGAAGTTGCGCTTCGAGTAAACGAACGAGCGGAGTCGTTGGCGTGTTCCATCCACCATCGCCGATTGCGACGACGCCGGGAAAAACGCCGACGACAACGGCGACGCTTGCGAGCAGCCCGAGAGGCTGACGCCAGCCAAACGACCCGCCCCGAACATCGAGGTCGAACGCCGCAATCGCCGCAGCGGCAGAAATTGCCACGCCGACGGCGACAGGGACAAGCAGGATGCCGGCATCGGGACCGCGCCACGGCAATGCATCTCGATCGGCCAACACTGCGAGCGCGCCGAAGACGACGACGAGCGCTCCTGAGCGGACTGCCCAGGTCAGCCGCCAGGCACGGGCCAACGCAACCGCGGCGATCACCGGGAGATACAACGCCATCGCGAACCATGCGAAGTCGACGTCGCCGAGTCGGAACGATGCAAGATCGGCCATGCCGCGTCCAGGATTGCCAATCGGTGCAGGGCCAACGAGCTGGTCCCAGGACCATGAGGCGACCCAGGGCAAGTTGAGCAGGAGGCCACCAACGACTGCAGCGGTACCTACTTCGAGGTATCTGAGCGCAGTCCGCCACGGGGCGAGCGCAAGCATGGTCGACAGCGTGAGGACGACCACGATGACAACGGCGACGACCACGGTGACGGGAGTGAAAGCAGCCGCGAGCGCGACGACGATGGCTGCCAATGCTGTTCGGCGAAGTTGTTCGGGCAGCGACAGGTGCACCAGCCCATCGGCCATGTCTGATTCGGCGCTACGCGGATCGGCAGTTTCGACGCCGACAGCGCGACGAATTGTGTGGATCATCCACGGCACGGCGGCGTACGTGACCAGCGTGTTCAAACGCCCAGTCGACATGGCGCCGACTACCAGCGGGCTTGCGGCATAGACAACGAGCGCAGAAATGCGCGCACGAGTCGACCCGAAGACGGTGGCCAGCTTCCACAGCCCGATCAGCCCGACGATGACCAGACCGACGATGAACGCCGTGTGTAGCGCGCCCATCCGGAACAGCGTGAAGACGGAGAGCCCCGACAGTGTTGCCCACCCGGTTGGATTCGGCGATGTCGCGCCAGCGCCAGACGCGTTCCATCCGCTGACGTAGCTGTCGAGCAGCGCCCGCGGGCTCTCAGGGAACCGGAGGAACTCTCCGACAGCTGGCACGCCAGACGCAAAGAAGTCGCGGCTACCAATGATGATCGCGGCCAGTACTGCGAGCCAAGCAAGGACCGGTGCCGTTGTCGACTCACGCCAGCGACGAACACTCGTATCGGCGCCGACGAAGGTCTCGGTGTCTCGGGACCGCAGGAATCTGACCAGCCGCGCACTTCCGCTGACCTGTAGGCCGATCACTTCTCGTTCGGGCACACGACGCAGAGGTTTAACCACTCGGCGCCGGGCCAATATCGACAGCGACCGCGGGACCAGCCCGGCAAGTGCACGGACCGATGTCCACGCTTCGCTGAAACGGCCCGTGAACACTCCAACGACGATCTCGACAGCAGTCAGGACCACCATCTCGGCCGATCGGCCTGGCAGGCGCGTCGGCCCGGTCAGCGTCGCTACGGCACGCATCCGGTGACGTGCGCTCAGTAGCTCGTGATTGAGGTCAGGCCGTCGTTCAGTGAGCAGGCCACGGTGCCGCACTCGTGCGGACGGAACAACCACCACGCGAGCGCCGCTGTGATGGATCCGCCAGCACAACTCGACATCGTCGCCGTGGAACGAGATGGCAGGATCGAACCCACCGACCTCACGAAACAGGTCAGCCCTGACCAGCATGAACGCCGATGGCAACGCGAACACGTCGCGCACTCCATCGTGCTGTTCTTGGTCGACTTCGCCGGAGTCGATACCGAGATCGATCTCACCAAAACGGTCAAGACCGAGCCCGACGGCCTGCAGCGAGCTCGGGTTGTCCCATTCGACGAGCTTCGGACCGACAATGCCAGCGTTCGAACGGTAGATCTCTTCGACGAGGATGCGGACTGCGTTGGGTTCCGGGGCAACATCGTCGTGGCACAGCAGGAAGAACCCGTTGTCACCTTCGACAAGCCGCAACACTTCGTTTGCGGTCGCACCAAACCCGGCGCGAGCGCCGAGGCCTCGAACAAAGGCATTCGGAATCCGCACGCGGATGCGCGCCTGGAGCAACTCGTCCGCGACGTCGGCAAGAAAGAGGAACCGGATGTTTGGGTAGTCCTGATCAGCGAGCGCCTCGAGCGTTTCTTCGAACCATGGACCCGGTTCGTGAACGACGACGACCGCAACGACTGGCGGCGCCTGTGGTGATTCCGGTTGCACTTGGCGCGACGATAGCTGCGCCGACCCACCGGTCGAGGTCATGCCTGGCCACTGCCAGGTAGCCTCTGTCACATGGCGCAGTGGCACACGGTCAATCTGACGAACTTCGACCTCGCGCCCGCAGCGCGTACTGCCCAACACGTGTCGGAAAATGTTGCGAAGCGGACCATCGATGTGGCCAAAGACGCCACGTATATCGGTGTCGGCCTTGGGCTCTTGCTGTTTCAGCGGGCACAGGTACAACGCCGCGAATTCGAGCGAAGCCTTCGCAACTGAGTAGCACTGTGCCCACATCCGACGAATCACCGGAATCCACTCCGACGACGCGCGAGCGGCTCCCCATTCCCGACGGCACCATTCCTGTCGGCATCGCCCTCCTCATTGCCGGAATTGCCACCTACGCATTCTTCAAGATCGGCAACGTCGCGGTTGGCGGCGACAAAGCGTTCGCTCCAATCACGGCACTTTGGTTCGCCACCTTTGCCCTTGCTCCCGGGTTTTTTCTACCGCTCGAACAGGAACTCGGCCGCGCTCTTGCCCATCGTCGGGCCCTCGGCCAAGGCACCGCCCCGGTCGTCAAGAAGGTCGTCCAGCTCGGCGTCGCCCTGACGATCAGTGTCGTCGCTGTTATCGCCATCGCCAGTCCGTGGATCGCCGAGATCTACTTCGGCGGCAACTGGTTCATGGTCGTGGCTCTCGTGCTGGCCTTTGCGTCATATGCCCCGGCCCACTTGGCTCGTGGAATCTGCTCGGGCAACGGTCGATTCCGCTCGTATGCGGTGATCATGGGTTCAGACGGCGTCATCCGCATCGTTCTGTGCATCGCGCTCGCCATCATCGGTGTGACCGCAGTGGGCGCCTACGGCCTCGCCGTCGCCATCGCACCACTGTTCGCAGTCGCTTTCGTCTACAAGCGTGGACAGCTCGCCAACGATGACGGCCCGCCAGCCTCGTGGAGCGAAGTCACGCCGAACCTCGGTTGGCTGCTCCTCGGTTCGGTCTTCGCCGCATCACTACTCAACGCAGGCCCGATCGCTGCCAGCTTGCTCGCCAACGACGACCAAGATGTGCTCGTCACGCAGTTCGGCCAGGGAGTCCTGCTCGCACGTATCCCCCTCTTTCTCTTCCAGGCGGTCCAGGCCGCGCTCCTCCCCCGGCTCAGTCGGCTCGCTGCTCAAGGCGAACTCGACGAGTTCCGTAGCGGGCTGAAGCGCCTCATGATGGTTGTACTTGTTGTCGGCGTTGTCGGCACAACAGGCGCATTCCTGGTCGGGCCCTGGGCGCTTGAAGTGGTCTTCGACGCCGACCTGACCGGCCGCACCTTGGCGCTCCTGGCCTTCTCGAGCGCCTGCTACATGGTCGCCCTGGCAACAGCACAAGCCGTGATTGCCCTCAAAGGCCACGCACTGGTGTCAATCGGCTGGGGTATCGGCGTTATCGCCTTCATCATCGGCACATGGCAGGGCAGCGACGATGTGTTCCGTCGCGTGGAGATCGGGCTCCTCGCGTCTTCTATTGCCGCGATGGTGACCTTCGGCTTGACCTTGCGGTACAAGCTGATGATCGGTGTGGTTCCTGATCAAGACTCGATCATGGACGCGATCACCGACATGCCCTTCGAAAGCTAACGCTGGCGCGCCTCTCGGCGCTGCCCGTTCGGTCGGCGAGTGCAGACCGATCAGCGCAGACCGATCAGTGCAGACCGATCAGTGCAGACCGATCAGTGCAGGCCAGGCGGCTGGATTTTGGCGAGGTATTCGCTGTCGGAATAAGCGGTGTCGGTTTTCATGCGTTGGCGGAGGTCGTCGTAGTAGGTGCGGGGCGGGTTGAAGTAGATCTGACCGG
>CALAHA010000193.1 GCA_937891565.1 uncultured Ilumatobacter sp.
CCCGAAGCGTTTGCATCCGCCGAGTCGCTGCCGAAATTCCGGCCTGGCGGCCTGATGCTGACCTATGCGGGCGGCGGTGCCGGCCTGTTCAGCCAGATCATCGGCGGATGGGTCAACGGCGACAAGGGCTCCAAGCCGGTTACCCGGCCCGTTGTGTACTAAACAACAGTCATGAGCACGGCCACCCCGGCAATCTTGGATCCCACCAGCGAGCGGACACTCGTCGAACGCGAACGCCTGGCACGCCCGGCGTCACTCGAAGGCTTGACTGTTGGACTGCTCGACATCTCCAAGCCACGCGGCGACGTCTTCCTCGACCGGATTGAGCAACGGCTGATCGGCATCGGCGCCAACGTCAACCGCTACATGAAGCCGACCTTCGCCAAGCCGGCGCCCGTCGACCTTCGCCACAAGATCGCCACCGAATGCCAGGTGGTCATCGAAGCCTTGGCGGATTGAGGCAGTTGCACGTCGTGCAGTGTGCACGACATCAACGATTTCGAATTGCGTGGCATCCCGTCGATGTTCATTGCCTCCGACCAGTTTGTCGACGCTGCCGTGGCGCAGTCGACGGCGCTCGGCTTTCCCGCTGTGTCGCGTGTGTTCACACCACATCCCATTCAAGATCGCACTGACGACGAGATGCTCACGTACGCCGACGTGGCCTTCGACCAGATTCTCGACGCTCTGACACTCTGACGCAGCAGGCGATTCAATCCCACAGCGGCTGGCGCCAACTGCGAGTACGAGCAGATGGGCAACCGCCCATTTCTGAGGCCCTGGCCTACTGCAGTTCTGTGATCGCGTCTGACGTAGCGAGTACTCGCCGGGCGTTGTCGACGTGCAGATTTTCGACCATGCGACCATCGACCGTGACCACGCCCTTGCCCGCTGCGACTGCCTCGTCGAACGCTGCGATGACCCGCTCGGCGTGCTCGATTTCGTCAGCACTCGGCGCCCACACATCGTTCGCCGGATCGACCTGGCTCGGATGGATCAACGTCTTGCCGTCGAAACCCATTTCCATCCCCTGCTGACATTCAGCCGCGAAGCCGTCGAGGTTCTTCACGTCGTTGTAGACGCCATCAAGGATGACCTTGCCGGCCTCGCGGGCAGCGAGCAGCGCTGTAGCCAGGTGCGGGACAAGCGGATGGCGGCCGTCCACGATGGGCGAGCGCAGTTCCTTGGCGAGGTCGTTGGTCCCCATGACGAGCACGGCCACACGCGGATGCGCAGCGATTGAGCGGACGTTGAACATGGCGGTCGGTGTCTCGATCATTGGCCAGATCATGGTGTCGGCAGATGCCCCGGCGGCGTCGAGTTGCGCCGACACGGCGTCGACCTGCTCGACGGTGTCGACCTTCGGGATCACCACGGCGGAGGGGGAAGCCGCGCCCGCTGCGGCAATGTCGTCGGCGCCCCACTCGGTGTCGAGGCCGTTACAACGGATGGTGAGTTCACGGTTGCCGTATTCACCCGACTGCACAGCCGCAACGGCCCTGGCGCGGGCATCTGGCTTCGCATCGGGAGCCACGGCGTCTTCGAGGTCGAAGATAATTGCGTCGGCGGCAATTGACTTGGCTTTCTCGAGTGCTCGCTCGTTCGCTGCGGGCATGTAGAGCACCGAGCGGCGGGGGCGGAGTTGAACTGTTGGGTTGTTGGTCATTGACGTGATCTCTCTCAGAAGCCGTAGCTGGCGGCAAGTTCGGGGTCGCTGGCCGCGAGCGCCTTGGCGAGTTCGACCACGACGTGGCACTGCTTGACGGAGGCGTCGTCTTCCATCTTGCCGTCGAGCATCAGTGCGCCCGTGCCGTCGCCCATTGCGTCGATCACGCGCTGCGCGTGTGCAACGTCGGCCGGGGCCGGGCTGAACACCTTCTTGGCGACGTCGATCTGGACGGGATGCAGGCTCCAAGCACCAACGCAGCCAAGCAGGTAGGCGTTACGGAACTGGTCTTCGCAGGCAACGGTGTCCTTGATGTCACCAAACGGTCCGTAGAACGGGAGGATCCCGTTCATCACACAGGCATCGACCATGCGAGCAATCGTGTAGTGCCACAGGTCTTGCTGGTACGTGATCCGGTCGGCGTTGATATCGGTCTCGGCTGTGCCGTCGTCTCGTGTCACCATGGGAGGGTCGGTGCGGACGAGGTAGCCCGGGTGGCCGCCGCCGACGCGGGTGGTTTTCATGCGGCGGTTTGCTGCAAGGTCGGCCGGGCCAAGGGAGAGTCCCTGCATCCGAGGCGAGGCGGCGCAGATCTCTTCGACATTGGCCATGCCTCGCGCGGTTTCGAGGATCGCGTGGATCAGCAGCGGCTTCTTCAAGCCAGCTTTCGCTTCCAGTTGTGCGAGCAACCGGTCGACGTAGTGGATGT
>CALAHA010000194.1 GCA_937891565.1 uncultured Ilumatobacter sp.
AAGTTCAACATCAAGGCAAACGCCATTGCCCCGCTCGCCTACACCCGCATGACCGAAGATCTTCTCGGTTCGCTCGGCGAGAAGCTGCAACCCGAACTTGTCTCGCCGCTCGTCACCTACCTGAGCCACGAGTCCTGCGAGTCAACTGGTCGCACGTACTCGGTCGGTGGCGGCCGCGTTGCCGAGGTGTTCATCGCAGAGTGCCAGGGCTACACATCCGATTCGCTCACGCCCGAGAGCCTGCGCGACAACTGGGACACCGTCACCGACCAGACCGGCTACGAAGTTCCCGCCGCCATTGCCGAAGAGACGGCAATGTTCCTCAAGGCCCTCAAGTAAGCGCCCAGTAGGTCAGCCATCGCCCGAAGCGGTGAGGTCGGTGCGCGCCTCACTCGCACCTACTGCGCGCCTTCGGCGCATGTGGGTATCTGTTTCTGACATGCTGTACGGGTGCGCGACAACGATCTTCAGTACGACGAACAACCTGGTCGCGCTGGACGCAACGGGCCCGGGCTTTTTTTGGTGCTCACGATTCTTGTCGCGGCAATCACGGCGGTGTTCATTTCGCAGAACCGCGAGCGAACTTCGATCGAGTTCCTGTTCTTTGATTTCAACAGTCGGACATGGGTCGCCATCGCCATTTCGATCGGCCTCGGCGTACTGCTCGATCGACTCTTCCTTGCCTGGTGGCGGCGCGCTCGCAAGCGCAAGAACGACAGCTGACCCGCGCTCAACAACGGCGCTCACGATTGGCCCGGGCCGGCCTGGGCCGACGATGATGGCGCCGTGCGGATCGAATCATCAGACGGTATTCAAGTAGCGGTCCACGAGTTCGGCGGTACCGGCCGGAAACTCCTCTGGTCCCACGCAACTGGCTTCCACGCCCACTGCTACGAGCCGATCGCCCGCCGCCTGAGCGACGAATTCACGTCCTTCGGCCTCGACCACCGCGGTCATGGCATGACCGCCCGGCCCGACAACTGGCAGGTCGACTGGTCCAAATACGGCGATGACGCTCGCGTCGCAGCCGAAGCAATCGCGCCGGACGGAGGCCTTGTTGCATTCGGTCACTCGATGGGAGGCGCTTCGCTCGTGATGGCGGCCCACGCCAACCCCGGCCTGTTCGAGACACTGGTCGTGTTCGAGCCGATCATCTTCCCCGCTCCCGACGTCGGCCCCAAGGGTGAGCCCACTCCCATGATCGCCGCCGCCCGAAATCGCCGCGCAACGTTCGACTCGTACGAGGCTGCGATCGAGCGGTACGCATCGAAACCACCGATGCAGTTCTTCGACGCCGACATCCTTCGTTCGTACGTCGAGCATGGCTTTACCCCAATCGGTACTGCTACCGGTACTGGTGTCGAATTGCGCTGCGCTCCCGAACACGAAGCGCGGACATTCGAAACCGGTGGCACCCATGGCTTCTGGGACCTCCTCCCCGAGGTCGAGACCAGGGTCATCGTCGTGTCGGGCAAGGTTGATGAGGAACGCTCACCCGCTGGGATCGCAGCCGGTGTCGCCGAGCGCCTGCCGAACGGCTCCTTTATCGAACTGGCTGCGGGTAACCACCTCACGCCCT
Source organism: uncultured Ilumatobacter sp. (assembly GCA_937891565.1). GTDB lineage: Bacteria > Actinomycetota > Acidimicrobiia > Acidimicrobiales > Ilumatobacteraceae > Ilumatobacter_A. The sequence goes on from CALAHA010000194.1 coordinate 1,580, forward strand.
TCATCACACCCGACGTCATTGCCGACCTGCTTCGCGACACCCTCGGTTGACAGCGATCCGGCTGTGACAGCTGATCTGTAGGGTGAGACACATGCCAGAAGCTGCCGTCCAACCGGCCTACCCGGTGCCGATGACACTCTCGCCGTCGCGGGTTTCGTCGTTCACGTCGTGCCCGATGCAATTCCGCTTCTCAAGCATCCAAAAGCTCCCCGAACCGCCCGGTGTCGCCACCACCAAAGGCACCGTCGTGCACCGGGCCCTGGAGTTGCTGTTTGTTCGTTCGGCCGCCGACCGCACGCCCGACTCCCTCGCCATCGACCTGGCTACGGCGCTCGACGAGTACTCGACGCATCCCGACTACGTGGGCCTCCAGCTCGACGAAGCAGGTGCCACATCATTCCGTCGCGAGTGCGAATCATTGATCGAGAAATACTTCGGCATGGAAGACCCGCGCACCGTTCGCGAAATCGGCCTCGAACTCTGGATGACGGCCGACGTGGGCAATCTGCAGCTCCGCGGCATCATCGACCGACTCGAACTCGACGAGCACGGCGGGCTGGTCGTCACCGACTACAAAACCGGCCGAGCCCCGTCGGGCCGGTACGAACAGAAAAGTCTCGCCGGTGTCCATTTCTACGCGTTCCTCTGCGAGC
>CALAHA010000195.1 GCA_937891565.1 uncultured Ilumatobacter sp.
GATCCGGAACTCGGTCCAACCCGTTTGGTCGGTCACCGGCTCGACGTCGACATAAAGCGAACCGCCACGCCACCCGTGGCACACCACTGTGACCTTGCCGACTTCGACATCGCGCACGGCAGCCGGCTCGGAGTGTTCGGCGCGCTCCCTCATGACAACTGCCTCATTGGTCGTCCAGTAATTTCATCGCACGGAGCAGTGTAGTTTCAGCAAGATCCGTGCTCTGTTCGTCATGTATTGACATGTAGTGGGAACCTCACCACGGCGAATGTAGCCCGTGCCAGTGGCCCAATGTTCTGGCCCAATGTGGTGGCCCACGGCTGTGGCAGGATGACGGATCGATCTCGAACGGGGCACCACCATGGCGACAGAACTTGCGACTGACTATCTGATCGTCGGGAGCGGGGCCGTCGGCATGGCGTTCGCCGACGTGATCATCAGCGAGACCGACAAGAACGTCGTCATCGTCGACCGATTCGCCAAGCCCGGTGGCCACTGGAACAGTGCGTATCCGTTTGTCACGCTGCACCAGCCGTCGCAGTTCTACGGGGTGAGTTCGCGTGAGCTGAGCAAAGGTCGAATCGACGAAGTTGGCCTCAACCGGGGCCTCAGCGACTTGGCCAGCGGCGCCGAGGTCAGTGCCTACTACGACGACGTGATGCGCCACACGCTGCTGCCGACGGGCCGGGTGCGCTACTTCCCCATGTGCGACTACCGCGGCGATGGCAATTTTGAACACAAGCTTTCCGGCGAGCAGTTCCACGTCACACCGCACATGACGGTCGACTGCACCTACCTCAACACGACGGTTCCCTCGACGCACACACCGAACTTCGAAGTTGGCGCAGGCGTGCAGTTCATGCCACTCAATGACCTCCCGAAACTTGAGCACGCTCGCGCTGGCTACGTCGTCGTCGGTGGCGGCAAGACAGGAATCGATGCTGTCCTGTGGCTGATCGATGTCGGCGTCGATCCCGATCAGATCACGTGGATCGTGTCACGCGATGCATGGCTCTTGAACCGCAAAAACGCTCAACCAGGTCTCGAGTTCTTCGAGAACACAATCGGCGCCCAGGCCAACCAGTTCGAAGCAATCGCCAGCTCAACATCCGTCGCCGACATGTTCGATCGGCTTGAAGCGTGCGGCTATTTCCTGCGGCTCGACACCGCCGTCCGCCCAACGATGTTCCACGCCGCAACCATCAGTGAACTCGAGCTCGCTGAGTTGCAACGCGTCAAAAACATCGTGCGCATGGGCCGCGTCCAGACCATCAGTACCGACGAGATTGTGCTCGACGGCGGCACGGTACCGACGACTGCTGAGCATCTATTCATTGACTGCTCGGCATCGGCCATTTCCAACCTTGAGCCGAAGCCGATCTTTGAAGATGGCCTCATCACCCCGCAAACCGTGCGGAGCTACCAGCCAGCTTTTAGCGCCGCGTTTGTCGCACACATCGATGCGACCCGCGAGACCGTCGAGGAAAAGAATCACTTGTGCCAGGTTGTTCCCCTCCCGAACGCTGATCTCGACTACCTGAAGTTGACGTCGGCGTTCATGGTCAACCAGTTCAACTGGGGTCAGAACCCCGAGATCAAAGCATGGTTGCTGGCAAACCGTCTCGATGGATTCAGCCAGACCATTGCTGCAGTTCCGAAAGACGACGAAGCCAAGATCGCGATCCTCCGCAAGCTCAGTGACAACGCATTCCCGGCGGTCGCCAAGCTCGGGGAATACATCGCCGAGTACGAGTCGGCCTAGCGGTCACACTGTGCCTGGCACAGTGTGACCGACTCGCGTCTTTCAGCGAATCGCGACCGAGCGCAGCACGTCGACATAGTGATCGAATCCCGGGACAACCCGGCCGGAAACTTTGGCCATGTCATCCCAGCGCCGAACGAGCACCGCACCACGACTGCCGGGGTGGCGTTCGAAGACGTCGACTTCATCGGCGGTCATTGCGCCACCCTGTACGGCGAGGGACCGCACCGACGACGGCGACAGGGTCGCGAAGTACGACGGCTCGACGGCACACAGGTAACGCTTCGCAGCCACATGCAGCGCGACCGGCCCCGTGACCTCCGGCCCAAACCATGCGGCGAGGTACCGGGCGCCGGCTTTCTCGTGCTCGTAGTCGTCGACCAGGGTCGCATCGAGCCCGACCTGATCGTCGAGCAGCAGGTGCCCCACATCGTGCAGCAGGGCAGCTGCCACCAACGCATCCGATTCGCCAGCAGCCGTAGCCAACTCGGCACACTGCAATGCGTGCTGCAACTCGGTGATCGCCTCGTCGTACAACCGCGATGCCGCGGCGCTGGCGTACAGCGCCGAGAGGTCAGAGAGCGGCAGCATGGTCATTGCTGGACCGGTCGCCCAAGGAAGTCGTCGATGATGCTGATGCGGACGCGCTCACCCTCAAAGTCGTCCCCGGCCGCCGCGAAGTCTGCTCGCTTGTCGGCGTAGTAGCGGTCGCGGAAGTCGCCGCGTGACGCAGCGTTATACGTGAGATACGCGGCGCGGCGCGGCCGCTCGCTGCGGTTTGTATCGCTGTAGTGCGGGGTGTACGAATCAAAAAACAACAGGTCGCCCGGATCAAGCAGCACCGGGCGCCAGTCGAGCCCCGCCGCAAGCGCCTCGTCGATGCGGCCCCGCGCGTCGGTCGCCATCATGCTGCGGCGCCCCGGCGATCGTGTCGTACCGGCGTCTGGCTCAGGCGCCACGTAAAGACATCCGCTCTGTTCCGTCGCCGGATCGAGCGGGACCATACAGGAGATGTGGTGGTCGACAAATCGGTAGGCCGGTGCGTCTTGATGTGGGGCGAAGCCGCCGCCACCAGGATGCTTGTAGTTGATTTTCTCTTTGAACAGCAGCGCTGATTCGCCGAACAACTCGCTGAGCACTTTGCTGATAAGGCCGTCGCAGATAAACGCGCGGAGCACATCGTGGTGCTCGATGAAATCCTCGCTCCTGGCAAGAACGGGCCCAGCATCAGTCTGTTCGAAGTGGTGCAGGCCCGGGCCGTCGGCGTCAGCCCACCCCGCCACATCACACACCGCAGCGTCGATCGCGGCGAGTTCGTCCAGGTCGATCGCCCCGCGCATCACGAGCCAACCCTGTTCGCGAAATTTGGCCACGTCAGTCGTGATGTTTGTCATCACGTTTCTTCCAAACCAAGCAGCCCGACAATCAGCGGCGCCCACTCGAGCGCCGACGGTTGAGCAGTCTCGATCCATTGCACCAACGGCTTGGCTTCGGGTGCACCGCCGGACACGATGGCGAGTTGCGTCCGGCAACGGGGACTGCCGTGTTGTCCGCCGAGTGGAATCGGCGCCGCATCGAACATCCGCCCCGGTTCGGTCCATGCCATCCAGACGTCAGCGCTCAACCGCTCGGCCGACTCGATTCCGGCAACGGCCTCGATCGCGGCAAGGGCGTCCGGACCGACGTCGCCGTGGATCAATGCGCCTGTTCCGTCGGTCGCCACGTGAAGATCGGCGAACCCAGACAGGGCCTCGGCGAGCGCGACTGATGTCTGGTCGGCAATGGTCTCCTGGTCGTGGTCGGACAGGGTGATGACGACGGTGTGGTCCCACCCGTCGGCGAGCGCATCAATGAGTTCGCCGTACGCGCCGTCTGTCGCACAATATTGCGCAATTGCCTGCGGCGAGTCCGGCCCATAGAGGTGCGATGTCGTGTCGGGTTGATTGAGATGCAGCACGACCAAGTCGGCATTGAGATCGGCGCCTTGCACGGCTGCAACCACCGCCGCGTCAGCCGGATAGCCGAACTCGCAGCGGGCGGTGCCGTCCGGTATCCATCCACCTGGGGGCCACACCTCGTCGGCACGATCACCGCCCATCTGAGCGATTAACTTGTGATCACCGACGACCATGACCGATCGCCCGCCGGCCGCGGCGACGCGATCGAACAGCGTCGGGGCACGTGGTCCGGCTTTCGGCGACGGCACCCACCCCTCGCCATCGATCCAGGTGTAGTTGCCGTACACGCCCGTCTCGCTGGGGTCAGCACCCGTCATGAACGCCGCGTGATTGGCGTAGGTGACCGACATTGGCAGCGACACCCCACCATCGCGTGCACGTCCACCTTCGGAGGCCTGCCGCCAAATATTCGGCGTCAGCGCAGCACTGACGTGTCGATGTGGCAAAGCGTCGATGACAATCATCACCACACGCAAATCGTCGTTGATCACCCCCGCAGCGTAGGCCGCTCGCCGCGACGGTCGATCAACTCAGCTCTTCGGGATGGGCGCGTCAATCACCGGATGTCGTGACATTCGACACGTGGCGCTCTGATACGGTTTCGATAAACGACAACTTCCTGGGGGGAACGATGTTGGTAAGTACACGACGCCGCACACTGG
>CALAHA010000196.1 GCA_937891565.1 uncultured Ilumatobacter sp.
ATGGCGCTCGACCTCGACCTCAGTGCGGCCGATGTCCTCTCCGGGATGCACGGCGTCATCTCGGTACTGGGCGCGCTGCGGATGCGTGACGCCGGGGGAGTAGGCCAGCACATCGACATGGCAATGATCGATGCGATGACCTTCTCAGCCGACATCATTGTCAATGTGCTCGACGGAGCCCGACGCAGCGAGTCGATCAACGGCGAGGTCTGGCGGACTGCCGATGGTCCAAAGATGCTCACTGGTGGCCTCCGCTGGATCTGGCACCAATTGTCGACCACCGCGGGCCTTGTCGACCCGGCGCCGAAGGATGCTGACATCAGCGAGAAGATCGCTTCACGCCGGAAGGTGATCACCGGCTATCTCTGCGCGTTGCCTGATCGGGCCGCTGTGATCGCCACGTTCGACACGGCGAATCTGGCGTGGGCGGATGTGCGTGACTGCAGTGAGGTGCTCGATTCGCCGACGATCAAGCACCGCAACACCATCGTCGACGTTGACGACCGCGCAGGCGGGACGCGCAAGGTTGTCCGCAACCCGTACCACTGGTCGGGTACCGACCTGTCTGACATCGGCGTCGCTGCGTTTCGTGGCGAACACAACGCTGAGGTTCTCGACGAGTGGCTCGGTGTCGGCACTGACGGAATCAAAGCGTTGGGCACCGACGAGTGGGTGACGTCATGAACGAAGCACTGCTGCAGCGGCTTGCTGACGAGTCGGATCTCCGTGACCTCATTCATCGGTACGCGTTTGGGCTCGACACGAAGGACTGGGTGCTCTGGCGTTCGGTCTTCGCTGACGAGGTTGTCATGGACATGAGCGACTACCAGCCCGAACCGCCACCACGTGCGGCACCCGCCGACCTGGTCGTGAAGAACGCTGCCGTGCTGTTTGCGGGCCTCGAACGGTCGCAACATTTCATGGGCTCGCACCGGTACAAGATTGATGGTGACCGGGCCACGATCACTGCCCACATGCGTGCCGAGCATTGGCTGCACACCGGCAAAGGCGGCGACCGCTACACCATGTTCGGCACGTACACCGACGATGCGATTCGTACACGCGACGGTTGGAAGCTCATCCGGGTGAAGCTGGCGCTGCTGCGCGAAGAGGGCAACCGCTCGCTGATGCGCGAAGCAGTCCGTCGCAGTCGCGACGAGACGCCCAACGAGGCGGCTGGTGCGGCCGCAGGGGCGGTGTAAGGCGGTGGGGCTACACAACCGGCGCCGGTGCTCGCGTGGCCCCTTGCCAAAAGGGTGCCAACGACATTCGCTCGAGCACACAGCGTGATGATCGTATTTTCGGTCGCCGTCAAATGGCCTGCGACCCCGTAGGTTTTTGCTGTGAACGTCGTGTCGTCGATATCTCCCGACTTGAGTACTTCGCCCGACTCAAAAAGACGCAGAAATTGCTGCGCTTGAAGAATTTCTTGTTACACACGGTCGAGGTCTGGCGTCTTTGCACTCGGACTTCCGGACTTGATCTTGGCTGAGTCGATGGTCGCGCCCTCTCCGAGTGTGGTGGCGGTTCCCGCTGCCGCGTTGCCACAGATCGCCGCGCTCACTCCAGTGGTGATCTACGTCCCGGCGACAACACTGCCGTTGATCGTTGAAGTTGCGCCACCCGTGACATAGGTGCCGGCAAAGACTTGCTGCTCGTGCATCTCTGGACTCATCAATGACTGGACGGTGAGAGATCCTGCTCGGCCACTTGAATTGACGATCTTTCAACGTTCTCGCGTCGTTCGATTCAGTTGCGCGGGAGCGACGACCAGGGTTGGCTGCGCTGTTCGGCTTCGCCGGGTTCGCGCGGGAGGCCGAGCACGCGCTCACCAATGATGTTGCGGTTGACTTCGTCGCTGCCGCCGGCAATCGACATCGCCGGTGTGAACATGCAGTAGGCGTGAAACTGACCGCCAGTAGGAGTGTCGTTGCCCCACAACATCCCGTTCGGACCCATGGCTTCGAGGCCGAGGTCACGTGTGCGCCGTGAGATCTCGGCACCAATGACCTTGAGCGTGGACACTTCGGGGCCGGGCTGCCCACCAGCCTTGACCGTTGCCATCGACCGTTCGGTCGACCAGCGCGCCACTTTGCGCAAGGTGAACAGCTGCATCAATCGCTGCCTCCGAACGGGGTCAGCCGCAGTATTGAATTCGTCGATGACGCTGTCGAGCAGCTTGTTGGCACCACCGCTCATCGCGAGCGCGAATCCATCGACATGACCGCCAACGGCCGCTGCGTAGTCGCCGACCGTTCCCTCAAGATTGGAACCGCCGAACATGAACCCGCTGCCCGACCCGGCGTTGTCTGGGTCGCGTTCGTGCGACAGCGTCGTCATCCCGATGCGCCAGCCCTCACCTTGTTCGCCGAGCAGATCGGCGTCGGACACCCGAGCGTCGGAGAGGAAGACCTCGTTGAACGCAATGTCGCCGGTCATCTCGCGCAGCGGCCGGATGTCGACCCCTGGCTGGTTCATGTCGATCATGAAGTACGAGATGCCCTTATGTTTGGGCTGCTCCGGATCGGATCGGGCCATCAGAATCCCGAACTTTGCGTACTGTGCGCCGGAATTCCAAACCTTCTGCCCGTTGACGATCCATTCGTCGCCATCACGCACGGCGCGCGTCGCAAGGCCAGCAAGGTCAGATCCGGCACCCGGCTCGGAGAACAGCTGGCACCAGACGTCGGTACCGCGCACGATGC
>CALAHA010000197.1 GCA_937891565.1 uncultured Ilumatobacter sp.
TGGGTCTTGCCACAACCGGTAGGGCCGAGCAACAGAATGTTGGACTTGGTCAGTTCGACCTCGTCGCGACGGCCGACCGTAGTGGCCTGGCTCTGATACTGGATTCGTCGGTAGTGGTTGTACACCGACACGGCGAGAATCTTTTTGGCTTCGACCTGGCCAACGACGTAATCATCGAGAAACGCACGCACTTCACGTGGGTTTGGAAGGTTGTCGAAGCTGAGCTCAGCGGTTTCGGTGAGCTCTTCTTCGATGATCTCGTTGCAGAGATCGATGCACTCGTCGCAGATATAGACACCTGGACCAGCAATGAGCTTCTTGACCTGCTTCTGGGACTTGCCGCAAAACGAGCATTTCAACAGATCGCCGGTCTCACCGAATTTCGCCACTGTTGCTACCCCTCAAGGACTTATCGCTTGCATTGATCCCGACCGAACCCGGGACGAGACATTGTGCCCCACCCACGCCCCCCGGTCGCGGACCCCACCTCATGAGGTGTCAGCGAATCGGGCCTTCCCGGTTGATGCTCTCCCGGGACGTGATCACCGTATCGATGATGCCATACTCCAGCGCTTCATTCGCTTCCATCACGAAATCACGGTCGGTGTCAGCATGGATGCGTTCGATTGGCTGGCCTGTGTGCTTGGCCAGGATGCCGTCAAGGATCTCGCGCATGCGCAGAATTTCCTTTGCGGCGAGCTCGAGATCAGTGACCTGGCCGTAGCCAACCTGGCCAGATGGCTGGTGCAACAGCACTCGTGAGTGCGGGAGGGCAAGACGCTTGCCCTTGGTGCCAGCAGCGAGCAGAACGGCGGCTGCGGATGCGGCCTGGCCGAGGCAGATCGTGGCAATGTCGTTCTTAATGAACTGCATCGTGTCGTAGATCGCAAACAGCGCCGTAATGTCGCCGCCGGGGCTGTTGATGTAGATGCTGATGTCTTTGTCGGGATTCTCGGACTCGAGGTGGATGAGCTGTGCACAGATGAGGCTGGCGATCTGGTCGTCGATCGGGGTCTGCAAGAAGATGATGTTGTCCTTGAGCATCCGGCTGTAGAGGTCGGATGCGCGCTCGCCGCGGCTGGTCTGCTCGATGACGTTTGGGACCAGGTAGCTCTGCGCGTCGTATGCGGCGCGGGGATCGAAGTTCATGACTCGCCTGCTTCCTCGGACGGTGCGTCCGTGTCGTCGTTTTGGTCGTCGTTCTGGCTGTCGCTGTCAGCTACATCACCCGAGTGATCGTGGACATGGTTGCCGTCTTCGTCGTGAGTATGGCCGAGAACGAGGTCTTGGTCCATTGCAGTGCCGTTTTCGTCGACGAAGTTGACGTTGTGGACGAGCCAGTCGAGCGCCTTGTTCTTTTTGATCTGCGCGAGCAGCTCCGGAACGGCGTCATTCTGCTCGTAGGCCCGGCGGATCTCCTTGGCCTTCTGGCCGTATTGCATTGCCATCCGAGCGTATTCGCCCTCAAGTTCGTGGTCTTCGACTTCGAACGCTTGGGCAACGGCAACCGCACGCAGCGCAAGGTCGGATTTGACGGCATCTTCGGACTGGCCGCGCATCGACTCGATGAACTGCTCGGGCTCTTGACCTGTGGCCTGCATCCACTGAGCAAAGTCGATGCCCTGAGCTTGGAACTGTTGCATCGTGTTCTGCACACGCTGGTTGAGGTCAGAATCGACCATCGACTCGGGTGCTTCGATCTCAGCCAGTCCGGTGAGGGCGGTCGTGATCTTGCTGACCAAGCCCTGACGCATCCGGTTGAGCTTGACTTCCTGCATCGACTCCTTGAGCGAAGCAGTCCACGCGTCGATCGTGTCAAACTCGCCCGTGTTGTCAGAAACCCACTCGTCGGTGAGTTCCGGCATTTCCATCTTCTGGACCGCTGCGACCTTGACGACGAAGTCGGCTTCCTCTTCAGTGCCCTTCGGCGATGAAGAAAAAGTCAGTTCGTCACCAGCTGAGGCGCCAGTGAGCTGCTCATCAAAATCGTCGGTCACCCAGCCCTGGCCGAGTTCGTAGTTCCAGTCTTCGGTGTTGAGACCAATGACCTCTTCGCCATCGCGGGTCGCAGCGAGATCGAGCGTTACAAAGTCGCCGATTTCGGCCGGGCGATCAGCGTCGACGAGCGAGCCGCTCTTGCGGAGCTCAGCCTGACGAGCCTCGTCGAGATCGGCTTCGGTGACATCGAGCACCGGAAGTTCGATCGTGAGGGAGTCGTAGCCGGGCACTTCGACGACCGGGCGGATCGTGCACGTTGCTTCGAACTCGACCGGGCCGGACTCTTGCCCGTCGGTGATCTCGACTTCAGGCGTGGCGATCAGGTCGACGTCGTTGTCACGCACAGCCTGGGCAAGGTACTCGGGCACTCCGTCGCGAAGCGCCTGCTCACGAGCCGGACCGATGCCGACTTGAGCCTCGAGCACCTTACGCGGGGCTTTGCCGGGACGAAAGCCAGGGAGGCGGACCTCTTTGGCGATCAGCTTGAATGCCTTGTCGATCTGGGCGTCGAACTCAGCTTCTTCGACTTCGACGTACAGCTTGACTTTGTTGCCCTCGAGGGCTTCTACAGAACTCTTCACAGAGGCCCGAGTCTACCGGTGGGGATCAATGGTTCGACCCGCAGCACCGCCCTCTCCGCTGCGCCACCCTCGGTTCTCAATGCAGCCAACAGAGCGTTGGTACGAGATCAGGTGTCTTTGGCGGCGAGCTTGGCGAGCCGTTTGGCCGTGCGGCCAATCGGCTCGATGTTGCGGTGATCGAGATCGCCGACTTCGGCGCCGTTCTCGAACAGCACGCGATAGCGCTGCCAATTGAACCCGTTGGCGAGGATGACCTTGCCCTCGGTACCGACGGGAACGCCGTGAACTTCGACGGTCGTGCGGACCTTGTCGTTCATCTTGAGAAAAATCTGGCCTTCATGCGGCGAGGCGAGCTTGTGCGGCTTCCAGAATTCCATCGTTCACATTCTGCCGCATGACGACCCATTTGACGCAAGTTTTCAGCTCGCGAGTTCGGTCACACGTGCTTCGAGTTTGCCCTCGAGGTCGCTCAGTTCGACGATGATGCCGTCCGCGTCGACATCAACTCCGTGTACACGAGACGTTCGCCATCAACGATCTTGACGTATTCACCGACGAACCACACGTGCATCTCAGCAAAGGTCTCGTTCAGTCGGGCCGGGCGATTTCGAACAGGTCGGTGGAGTTGCTATATGCGTTGCCCACGTGGCGACCGATGGCTTTCAGGTCGAGCTGGTTGATCCGCGTCCCGTCGAGCAGTTCTGCGTCGATGTGGAACTCGACGGCCTCACCGATCACCAGGGAACTGCCATGGTCGGGGTGGCCAATGTCGATGATCTGCGTGACGACACACTCGATGTTGGCTCGGCACTCACCCACCATCGGCGGCCGAATCGACACCGACGGCGCTGCCGTCAAGCCAGCCTCGGCGAACTCGTCAACGTCGGCGGCGTGGCTTGCCGCTGTGGCGTTCATTGCCTCGACGACCTCGGTAGTGACAATGTTGATCGTGAACTCTCCGACCTCACGTACGTTGGCAAGCGTGTCCTTGCGCCCGCCTCGGCCTGGCGAGAAGACGAACGTCGGCGGCATGCCGGAGACGCAATTGAAGAACGAATAGGGCGCGAGGTTCGCGACGCCGTCCGCCGAGATCGAACCAATCCAACCGATCGGTCGCGGAACGACGAGGCCGGTCGCCAACTTATACGGATCGGCGCCGGTGAGGTCGGCGACGGTGAAGCGAGACTTTTCCATGCTGGGCAGTGTGGCAAGCCCATGCGCAACCCGCGCTGTCAGCCAGCCAACAGGGTCGCCCAGCAATATGGCCGGGTCGAACGGCGCAACCTCGCGTGCGCCTACGACGACCCCGGCATTCCGGTCGCGAAATGCCGAGCAGTCGCCGGCGATGAGGCGGCCAATCACTTCGCACACGCTCCACTCCCCCGGTTCGGCCCGAATGGCGAGCGTCGAGCGCTGTCACCTGGTCCGTAGCTCCTTGCGAAGAATCTTGCCGGCCGCACTTTTGGGGATTGCCTCAATCACTTCGAGGACCTTGATCTGCTTGTAGCTGACCAAGTGCTCCGCAACGAGCGCCTGGATCTCTTCGAGCGTCACTGTTTCGCCCTCGACCGCCGTCACGAACGCCTTGGGAACCTCGCCTGCTTCGTCATCGGCGATGCCAATGACAGCCACGTCGGCCACCTTTGGATGGGTGATGATCAACGCTTCAAGCTCGGCCGGCGCGACCTGGAAGCCCTTGAACTTGATGAGCTCCTTCAAGCGATCGACAATCGTCATGTGCCCAAACTCGTCGATAATCGCGACGTCGCCGGTATGCAACCAACCGTCAGCATCGACGGTCGCAGCAGTGGCTTCGGGGTTGTTGAGGTAGCCCTTCATCACCTGCGGACCACGGACCCAGAGCTCGCCACGGTTGCCAACACCCTGGTCCTCGCCACCGACGGGGTCCACGATGCGGCTCTCGGTGTTGGATGCGGTCACGCCGCTCGTTCCAGGCCGGTAATCGCCTTCGACAGTGCAGTGACTGACCGGGCTGAGTTCGGTCATGCCGAAGCCTTGAACAACTTCGCAACCAAGACGGACGCCGGCTTCAGCGGCCAGTTCGGCGCCGAGCGGTGCCGCTCCCGAGAAAATCTGACGGACCGACGACATGTCGTATTGGTCAACGATCGGATGCTTGGCGAGGCCGAGGATGATTGGCGGCACAGCGAAGAAGCGGGTGATCTTGAGGTCCTGGACTGCCTGTAGTGCTTCCACCATGTCGAAGCGAGGCATCGAGATGGTGGTGACGCCGTTGGCGATCAGACCGTTCATCAGGACCTGCATGCCGTAGATGTGGAAGAACGGCAAGGCCGCCAGGGCGACTTCATCGTCTTTGTAGAGGATGGCGTGCTTGACCTGTTCGATGTTCGCCACGAGGTTCCGATGGGTGAGCATCACGCCCTTCGGCATACCGGTGGTGCCGGACGAGTACGGCAGAACAACGGTGTGCTCGGCGACATCGACGGCGACTTGCTCGATCGGATCGCCGAACACGTCGGCCAACGATGTTGTGCCTGCAGCGACGGCATCGCCGAAAGAATCCATCACGATGATCTCAGTGACGTCGGTGCCTTCGATTGCTGCCCTGGCGACCTCGAGAAACATCGGGACAACGAACAACATGCTTGCGCCGGCGTCTTGGAGTTGGTGGCGGACCTCTTCGGCACCGTAGGTCGGGTTGATCGTGGTCACGGCCGCGCCGGCAACAGCCACGCCGTGGAAAACGACGGCGTACTCGGGAACGTTCGGCGCCATCAGCCCGACAACCGTGCCGGGAGCGACGCCGCGCGCGGCGAGTCCGCCGGCAAGCGAGTGAATCGCCGTACTCAGCTCGGCAAACGTGTACGAGCTTGTCCCGGCGGCATCACGGATAGCAACGCGATCGGGTATGTCGCCGACCTTGCGGAGCACGTGTGCAGTGATCGTGACGTCGGGGATTTCGACGTCTGGCAGTGGGCTGGTGTGGATGATCATCACGGCGCAAAGGTAGCCCGATGCACTCATTCAAACCAGATCGACGAACGCGGTCGCTGCGCGCTTGCATTCGAGCAGCAGTGCGTTCAGCCAGTCGCCCACGGCAAGTCACACGCGGCACCAGTCGCTACCAATTCGTGCACGATGGTGTTGCGGTGTGCACCGGCGGCCCACGACGGGAACACCGCTGAGTACAGGCCGCTTCCTCCAGCGACGAACACGACGATGTCGTCGGGCCGCCGGACGGCAGGGATCAGGTCGTCGTCAGCTCCCGCGGGAACAAAGCCTGTATTCAGCGACCGGATGTGTCCGCGTGTATTGACAGCGAGCCGGTGCAG
>CALAHA010000198.1 GCA_937891565.1 uncultured Ilumatobacter sp.
GCGGCAAAGGCAATGGTCGGGTCGTCGAGTGCCGTGAGGAAGAGAGCGATTGCTTCGTCACGTTCGGCGTCATCACCGAGGGCAGGGTCGCCATCGGCGGCGAACAGCGATGCCGCGCCGGTGAGCAGCATGAACATTTGGGCCCGTTCGTCGTCGAAGCCGAAACGCATCTTGAGCCGCTCAGCCGCTTCTGAACCAATCACGTCATCGAACTCGTCATCGAACTCGTCGGGAGTGTCCGGAGTTCCCGGAGTGTCAGCAGTGTCAGCAGTGTCAGGAGTTGCGTCGTCCGGGATCGCGTCGTCGGTCACCTGTCCAGCTTGCCAGCGACTTGCAGCGATCGATCAGTCGACCTTGTTCAGCCGCCCAGGATGGCAAAGGTGCCGGCGCTTGTGGCGACCAAACGTTGGTCGGGGCCGTGGACGCGGGCTTCGAGGTGGACGATGGTCTTACCGCGCTTGACGACCGTAGCAATAGCGGTGAGTTCGCCTTCCGCTGCTGGCCGAATGAAGCGCAACGACAATTCAACGCTTGCGCAGTACAGGCCTTCGTCGACGACACTCATCGTGGCCTTGCCCATTGCGGTATCGACCAAAGCAAAGAGCACGGCGCCGTGCGCGACACCGTTGGGGTTGGCGTGCTGGTCGCCGAGTGTGAGGCGCGCGACGCTGGTGCCCGGCTCGTTGCCGGTCAGTTCCATACCGAGAAATTCTTGGAGCGGAAAGCTCGCGGATGTTGCCTCAATACTGTTTTCGTTGCTCATGTGCGCCGAACTTACTGGTCGCTGTGTTGGGCGGTAGACACGGGTGTTTGAAGATCAGTATCACCTACTGCCTGGCTTGAAATTATTGGCCCCACGCCGTGCGCGTGGCCAAGGAGGGCGAAGTCGTCGAGGCACTCGTTGCGCTGCTGCCTGCTGGCACCCTCCGCTACGGCACCTGAGGCTGTCCGAACTCGCCGGCCGCACGTTCGTTGTCCGCCGCAAATAGCTACCGGTCGTCGGGCACCCCTCAGATGAGTCAAGATTGGGGCATGACACTGAGTAGCAACGTCACTGCAGACATTCTCGATCTCCGACGCGAGGACGGTGCGGTGGTGCTCTTGACGTACCGGGGCGATTGGTGACCATATTGCTGTGGCCAGCTCGTGAAGCTGGCATCCCTGAGCGAACGAATCAGCAACGCAGGCGCCGAGGTCATTGCAATCAGCGTCGACGGTGACGATCGGACGGCGGCGATGCCTGTTCGTTGGCCGACTCCACACGTCCTGTACGTGAGCGATCCTGGCGGCGAGCGATATTTGCAGCCGATGGACATGTTCGATCCCAACGAGCGTGACGGTATCGCGCTGCCTGGCCTCTTCGTCATTGATCCCGACGGCAACGAGGTGTTTGGTTATCGAGGCAACGACTTCGCTGACCGTCGCAACGACGAGGACCTGTTTGCCGAGCTCGAACCGCTCGGCCTCGCGTCGTTCGCACCGCCCGCCGGTGGGCCAACCGCGCTGCCGAATGGCGATGCGCCCGAGGAGCACCAGAAGGGAGCGTTCACGCCAAAGCTGCTCGGGCCGCATTTTACGGGCAACAAGTTCGGTGCAATCGCGCTCGGGATGCGTGCCGAAGGTGACGAGGCAAAGACGTTGGCGAAAGAGCATCGCGAAATGTCCCAGTCGATTCTCGACGCTTGGGCAAGCCTGAATAGTTGAGCTGGCCGCGGTCGGTTGAGCTGGCTGTTGCTAGTTGCTTTGGCCGACGGTCTGGAGTTCGTCGACGTTGTGGGCAAACACCGCGCCGCGAGTGAAGGGTGGGAGTGTGCCGCTGCCGTTTGATGATGTGTACGGCAGGTTCCAGGTGGTGCTGACTCGGACTTGATATGGCTGACTGTCGGGTGATGAATGCCGGTACGTGTAGCCGCAGGGGCCTTCGTCGAAGGTCTCCAGGTAGCTGATTGGTTCGCCGAATCCGTCGCAGGTTCTGGTGTCGCCGTTGCCGAAGTCGAAGTGGATCGACTGGTGTTCGGGCGTGACGGTGATCCACACGTTCGG